>DASYOA010000102.1:0-13129 GCA_036008265.1 Opitutaceae bacterium | reverse complement strand
TCCGGTTACAGAAGTCGCGGCAACGCTGGTCCACGAAGAGGTCGCGGTTTGGCAACCGCCGCCGCCCGTGCTGATCGTGTAGGTGGCCGAGCCGACGGCGGAATTATTATCCCCGCTCAAGATGCCAATGGCTTGGATCGTGACCGTGCCACTGCTCACTGCGATCGGGCTGCTGTACACAGTCGATGATGCGGTGGGCGTGGAGCCGTCGGTGGTGTAGTGGATCGTGGCACCGCCGGTGGAGTCACTGATGGACACCGTCTGCGCGGTCGAGTACGTGCCGCCAGCCGGGCTGAAGGTCGGCGTCGCGACTGTGGCAACGGTGCTGATCGTGTACGTGGCCGAGGCGACGGAGGAATTGGTGTCCCCGCTCAAGGCGGCCATGGCTTTGATCGTGACCGTGCCACTGTTCACCGCGATCGCGCTGCTGTACACAGTCGATGAGGTGGTGGGCGTGCTGCCGTCGGTGGTGTAGTAGATCGTGGCGCCGCCGGTCGAATCGCTGAGTGTCACACTCTGCGCGCTCGAGTACGTGCCGCCAGCCGGGCTGAACGTTGGCGTTGCCACCGTGCCGCCGCCGGAAGTCGCGAAGCTCGCGTAGTTGATGTTCCATACGCCGCTGCCGTTGTCCTGGTTCAGGGTCAGGGTTTGCTGGCCTGCCGGCAGGGTCACGCTGGCCGTCACCGTGGCCCAGGTTTGATAGCCACCGGTAGCGGGAAGGTTGACGTTACCGCTCAGGTTCGTACCTGCAGCATTCGACAGATGGAAGGCATCGGTCACCGCGCCCGGAGCGGCGACACGGAAGCTGACCGTGTAAGTGCCGGCCGTGGCCACATTGACCGTATATTTAAACCACTGGCCAGGGCTGGTCCACCCGAGGTCAACGCCGCCGCCGGTGTCTGAAGTCACTTCCAGGTCAACGCCGTCGGAACGATAGCCATTATCCGTGCCATTGATCGAAGTGACATTGTAGGCCACGCCTTGGCCGCCGGTGTCATAGTTTTCGGCCTGGACCGTGCCAGGAATGGCCGCAGCGGTTCCGCCGAACGGACCTTCAACCGTGCTGATCGTATAGGTGGCCGAGGCGATGGAGGAATTCGTGTCCCCGCTCAAGACGCCCAGGGCTTCAATCGCAACCGTGCCACTGCTAACCGAGATCGCGCCGCTATAGACAGTCGATGAAGTGGTGGGCGTGGTGCCGTTGGTGGTGTAGTAGATCGTGGCACCGCTGGTGGAGTCACTGAGTGTCACGGTCTGTGCACTTGAGTAAGTGCCGCCAGCCGGGCTGAACGTTGGCGTCGCCACCGTGCCGCCGCCGGTGCTGATTGTATACGTCTCGGAGGTAACCGTGCTGTCGGTAAAACCGCTCTCGTAAGCCAGGGCCTTGAGCGTGGTCGTGCTGCCGATGCTGACCGGCCCGGAGTAAATCGTACCGGCCGTTTCCGAGGGCGTGCTACCATCGGTCGTGTAACGGATGGATGCACCACTAGTCGTGGTGGAGATGGTCACGGTCTGCGGGCTCGAGAAATTACCCCCACTCGGGTTGAACGTCGGCGCGGCCACGGGAGTGCCCGAGGCGCTGGCCAGCTTGGCCACTTGGTTTCCGGCTTCCAAAAACAATCCAACGCCGAAATCAGCCGTGCTATTGTAAGTCGTCGGCTGGCTGGAGCTCGGTTGTGTGCCCGATCCTTGCACATAGCCCAGGAAACCATTCGAGTGCACGGCGGTGGCGACCATCCCGTTCCAGGCCTTGGTCACGGCCGGCAGGTAGGTCGCTGAATCGAGGGCGCCGGCGTTGATGCCCCAAGCCAGCCCGTAAGTGAATCCGGACGTGCCCGAGGTCTCGGGCGTTGGATACTGCGACGGATTCAATAAATTCGCGTACCAGAAACCGTCGCTTTGCTGCAACGTGATCAGCTTGGCCGCCATGGCCTGGAACGTGCCGAGATAGTCGGAATAATGAGAATCGCTGGTGGGCAGCGTTTCCAGCACCTTGGCGAGGGCGACAAAGGCCCACGCGTTGCCCCGGGACCAATAAATGTTGGTGCCCAAAAACGTGGCATCGCGCGACCAAAGGTGCTCCGTCGTGTTATACAGCCCTGGTCCGCCCAGCGAGGTTTTCGTGTAATTATACTCCGAAAACATTTTTGCCGAGTAAGTGGAACTATTGTTGATCTGGCCGAGCTCGGCAAAGACCGGCATGGCCATGTTGAGTGCGTCGACCCACGTCCAATCCTTGGAGCTTGAGCCGTTGACGATGCTTTTCACGTCCGCCGTTATGTTGGTGAGGTCGGAAGCAGTGCCAGTAAGTTGATACAGCCGCACATAGACTTCGCCGGCCGCCTGGTAGTTGGCATCGCGGGTGGAATTGCCGCTGATTAGAGCATAGTTATAAGCACTCGCCCATGCCTTGGCGTAGTTTAAATAATTGCTATTCCCCGTGGCGGCGTAGGCGTCCATGTCGCCGATCATGTAAACGGCACCGTCCCAAGTGTTGTTGATGGAGCCGGCGGAATTATTCTGAGTCCAATAATTGTTCACGCTGCTGATCGTCGACAGAATGGCCGCGCGGGACGGCAATTGGGCGAAAGCATGAAGCGAAAAAGAGCAAATAACTGCGCTGGCGCAAAGCCAGCGCCGGAAGACGCGGGAACGTAGGTACATGGAGTATATGGGTGGAACGAATCCACCAAATTAATGGATTCGCAGGGACAGGGGGCTAACCGGGGCAAACGGGGTAAGAGAGCAACTAAGCTTCAATCATCAAAACAAGACGGAGCCACCGCAAATACACGGTCATTTTTATCGTTAAATAAAACCTTCGCCCGCGCCTTTTCCAATCGCTGCCATTTCGCATATTGCCCTCGACTGAAACCCGGCTCAGCTCAACATATGTTGCAGACGGCGTAAGAGCAGCGGATGACTGAGGCGCTTTTCCGCCCGAACACTATTTTTGTCGCTGGCCACTTCCTGTGCCTGGCGCAGCAATGCATCAATGTTTACATAAGGTAACAGCTGCGGCCCAGTGAGCAGCACGATCAACGCCTGTGCGGCAATTTGCGGTTCCCCCACCAATGCCCGGGCGACTGCATCACAAGTGAACTCATTCAAACGGGAAAGCCTTTTATAGTTGAATGCGAGATAGGCTTGAAACCGGCGGGTATGCCCCAATGCGTGATGCGCCAGTTCGTGGCCCAGAATAAAGCCCATCGTCCGGGGATCCCCGGAACGCAAGCAGGCATCAACCACATCATCCATCAACAGGATCACCTGCCTGTTGCCAATTCTGCTGGCAAAGGCGTTGAGCGCCCGGCTTTCAACAACATAGATGGCTGGCGGCTGCTTCAGGCCCAGCCGGGCAGCAAGTTTGCTGGCGCACTCGTGCAATTCCGGGAATTGCTCCGGCCCTACTTCGATGGCTGAGCCTTTCAGCTTGGCCATGGCTCTCTTGCGATTGAAATAGTCAATCAGCAGCAAAACAATCAAGCCTATGCCGTAGGTTACGATAGTCAGAACCAAAAAAATAATGGTCACCAACACCATGCCGGCTGCCTTTGCCGCCCCCGTCCCTTTTTCAATGTATTGGCGGGGATCGACAGGTGAGTCGGCAAACTTTAATGGCGGGAAAACATTGGGAAGCGTGGAGTTCATGGGGGAAGAGGTATTGGCCCATGGCATGGATAATGGGCCTTTTCCAAGCGAGTCAAATTACAGCTGAACTTCAGGCTTCCGCCCGCGCCCCGCGCCGCTTTCAATCGTTCCTTACGCATGTCGCCCGCCACTGAAATCGCCCGCCGCCGCACCTTCGCCATCATCTCGCACCCGGATGCGGGCAAGACCACGCTCACGGAAAA
The DNA here is from genome assembly GCA_036008265.1 of Opitutaceae bacterium. Lineage (GTDB taxonomy): Bacteria > Verrucomicrobiota > Verrucomicrobiia > Opitutales > Opitutaceae > DASRHD01. Next base: position 9,275 of record DASYOA010000102.1, on the reverse strand, counting down.
ATTCCTGCTCTACGGCAATGCCGTGCACCTCGCCGGCGCCGTCAAGGACCGCAAGAACCAGCGCGCCACCCGCTCGGACTGGATGGAGCTCGAACGCCAGCGCGGCATTTCCGTCAGCTCCACCGTGCTCCAGTTCGATTACGCCGGCTTCGCCGTCAACCTGCTCGACACGCCCGGCCACAAGGACTTTTCCGAGGACACCTACCGCGTCCTCACCGCCGTGGACGCCGTGCTCATGGTGATCGACGCCGCCAAGGGCATCGAAACGCAGACGCGCAAGCTCTTCGAAGTCTGCCGCCGGCGCGGCGTGCCCATCTTCACCTTCATGAACAAGTGCGACCGGCCCACGCTCAACCCGATCGCGTTGCTCGACGAACTTGAATCTGTGCTGGGCCTGCAGTCCTCGCCCGCCGTCTGGCCGCTCGGCAACGGCCCCTCGTTCCGCGGCGTCTTCGACCGCCGCACGCGCCAGGTGCATCTTTTCGAACGCGTGCCCGGCGGCTCCTATCAGGCACCCGTGCAAGTCACCACGCTCGACGACCCATTGGTGCGCGAGAAACTCGACGATGTCACCTTCGCCGAGGTCACCGAGCAGCTCGCGATGCTCGACGGCGCTGGCCATCCCTTCGATCCCGCCGCCGTCCACGCCGGCCAGCAGACGCCGGTCTATTTTGGATCCGCCGTGAACAACTTCGGTGTCCAACTCATGCTCGACGGTTTTTTGCGCGACTCGGTCCCTCCTCAGCCCCGCAGAAACGCAAAGGTCCAAGTAACAGGTAACAAGTTCCAAGATGCTGGCGGCGCAGCCGCGGACTCTCTTGGTCCTTCGCCATTGAAACCTGATACTTCTTCGCCCGTCGTTCCTGTCGACTGGGCGAAGTTCTCCGCCTTCATTTTCAAAATCCAGGCCAACATGGATCCGAAGCATCGCGACCGCATTGCGTTCATGCGCGTGTGCTCTGGCCAGTTCTCCCGCGACATGACCGTGCTTCACCCGCGCACCGGCCGCAACGTGCGTCTCTCCTCGTCACACAAGCTGTTCGGCCAGGAACGCTCGACGGTGGACGAAGCCTGGCCCGGCGATGTCATCGGCCTCGTCGGCCACGACAGCTTCGGCATCGGCGACACGCTCACCGAGGATTCATCCATTGTCTTCGACGAAATCCCGCGCTTCCCGCCCGAGGTTTTCGCCTTTCTCTTCAACCCGAATTCCGCTGACGCCAAAAAATATCGCGCCGGCCTCGAGCAACTCCTGCAGGAAGGCGTCGTGCAAAGCTTCTCCCCGCGCCACGCCCCGCCCGGTTCCACGCTGCTCGCCGCGGTCGGCCCGTTGCAGTTCGAAGTCGTGCAATACCGCCTGAAAAGCGAGTACGGCGCCGACTCAAAACTCGAGACCGCGCCGTGGCAAATCTTGAAATGGCTTTCGCCCCACCCCTCGCTCAAAATCCCCTCATCGCTCATCCTGGCCAGCGGCGTGAGCCTCGGCACCGACACGCATGAGCGCCCCGTCGTGTTCTTCCCCAACGACTGGACGCTCCGTTATTTCATTGAGAAGAACCCCGAACTTAAGCTGCACGATTTGCCGCCGGACCTTGGCAAATAAATCCGGGTCTAATCAATGTCCGATGCTGAAAGTCATCTATTTCCCGTCTCCCGCCGAGTTTCGCCGCTGGCTTGAGCACCACCACGCCTCGACCACCGAGCTTTGGGTGGGTTTTTACCGGAAGGATTCGGGCCAAGGCGGGCTCACCTACGCGGAAGCGCTCGATGAGGCGCTGTGCTTCGGCTGGATCGATGGCATCCGCAAGAAAGTCGACACTGACAGCTACACCAATCGTTTCACCCCGCGGAAATCCGGCAGCATCTGGAGCCTGATCAACATTGGCCATGTCGGGCGGCTCACCGCAGCCGGCAAAATGCACCCGTCCGGCCTGAAAGCCTTCGCGGCCCGGCTGGCCCACCGGACTGGCGTCTATTCCTTCGAGCAAAAATCCCCCAAACTTTCTGCCGCCTACGAAAAAAAATTCCGCGCCAACCCCAAAGCCTGGGCCTTCTTCACCGCGCAGGCTCCCTGGTATCGGCGCACCGCCATCCACAAGGTGGTCAGCCCAAAACAGGAAGCCACGCGGCTCCGCTGGCTCAATCTCCTCATGGCCGACTCTGCCCGGGGCAAGCGGCTCGACGCCTTGACGAGTCCATCGAAACGGCCGTCGAAATAAATTTTCTTTTTCGCGCATGCGTCTCTCGCATTTCTCTTTTTTCGTTTCAATTTCGCTTCTTGTCCCCGCCTCCGCGGCTTCGGCCAAGACCGAGGTCGTCCGCGCCTACAAGGGCGCCATCGTGATGGACGCCGCCTCCGGCCGGGTGCTCTTCGAAGACCGGGCCGATGAAGTGGGCCCGCCGGCCAGCGTGACCAAGCTCATGACGTTTCTCGTCGTGCAAGACTGCATCGCCCACGGGGAGCTCACACTGCAGACACCCGTCACCATGACCCGCGAGGATGCCAGGATCGCCGGGCTGCCGGACAGCACCAACGTCAAGTTGAAGGAAGGTGAAGTTTTCCCCATCGAGGAGCTGCTCTACGCGATCATGATTCAATCCGCGAACGACGCCGCCAACGCCCTCACCCACGCCGCGGCCGGCTCGCGCGCGGCTTTTATCGAACGCATGAACGCCAAGGCCCGCGAACTTGGCATGCTGCACACCACGTTCCACTCGCCCAACGGCCTGCCGCCCCCCCACGGCCAGCTGCCTGATATCACTTCACCGCGCGATCTCGCCCTGCTCAGCCGCTATCTGCTGCTGCATACCGACATTTTGCGCTACACCTCCGTACGCGCCCGGTCCTTCGGCACCGGCGTGCGCCTGCAAACGGTCGCGATGACCAACCATAATCACCTGCTTGGCCGCATCGCCGGCTGCGATGGCCTCAAGACCGGCTTCACCAACGGCGCCGGCTTCTGCCTCGCCGCCACCGCCCAGCGCGACGGCCACCGCGTCATCGCCGTCATCATGGGCTCCTCCGAGGCAAAATTGCGCGACCTTAAGATGGCCGAACTCATCGAAAAAGGCTTCGCGCTGATGCCGGTCGGTTCAATCTTCCAGCGCAACGTGCCGCCACCCGCGCCAACACCTCCTGCCACCGGCACAGCACCCGTTTTCAACCCGCCCGCAACGATGACGCCCACTCCACTCCCGCCCGGGCAGAAAACTAGTAGCACGAGCCACGACTCCCTCCGACTTTCCCTTCCTGCCACCAGCGAGTAGGACTTCATTGCAATGTAGCCGGCCTCGCTGAGGCCGGCACCGGGGTCGACGACCCCGGCTACAATTGCCGACGCAAGTCATTCGCGGCTCACTGAGTTCACCGTCAGGCCAGTCCCAGCGATTCCAGGACGACGACCAGGATGCCGAACACAATAAAAAGCCCTCCGAGCAGGCCGGCTTCATAACGTTCGATCCGGTTTAGCTTGAACCGGTCGAATCCACGCAGTGTCAGCCAGGTAAACAGGGTCATGGCGCCCACCGTGGCCACCGCCAGCACTGCGCTAAGCAGGCAAAATCCCTTCCAACCGAACGGCACGCCGAGCAAATAGATCGGCAAAAATGCCTCGCAGGGCGAGAGCGTCAGCATTGCAAACAGCCCGCCGATCACCGTCCAGTCGCTCTTGGCCGTCAGCGCACGATCCTGGATTTTTTCGTCCCAATGATCATGGCCATGCCCGTGGTGGCCGGCCGCTGCCTCGTCGCCCTCACCGGCGTGGTGATGATGGTGACAGGAGGTGCCGTGCCGCCACTGCCGCCAGCAGAAATAAAGGCCGATCGCGACCAGCAGCCCGCCCAACATCCACGGGAAAAGACTTCCCGTTTTTTCATCGAGCTTAAAGCCAAACCACGCAATGCAGAAGCCCAACAGGGTGTTGGTCGCCAAATGGCCGCTGCCGGCCAGGAGCACGATGCCCAAGGTTTTTTTCCGGCTCCACCCGCGCGTCCGTCCGACGAACACAAAGGGCAGCCAGTGCGACGGAATCGCCGCGTGACGGAACGCCGCGATAAAACCCGCGAGTGCAATCGTGGTGAGGATGGTTGAATTCATGTCAGCCGGAGGACAGTGAGCTATCGTTGGCTTGGGCCCGGCTGTCGAATGCGAACTCTATCAAAGTCGTCAAGGGGGTGACTTGATTCTTGATACCTGAGACTTGCCACTTGTTACTTGTTCTTATCACGCCATGCCACCCGACGTCGCCGCCGTTAAAACCTACCTGCTCTCGCTGCAGGACAGCATCTGCGCCGCATTCGAGACGGAAGATGGCGAGGCGCGTTTTCGCGAGGATGCCTGGCAGCGCCCCGAAGGCGGCGGCGGGCGCACGCGCGTGCTGGCCGGCGGCGCCGTCTTTGAAAAAGCCGGCGTAAACTTTTCCCACGTGCACGGCGCGGCGCTGCCGCCCTCCGCCACCGCGCACCGGCCCGGCATCGCCGGACAGCCCTACGAGGCGCTCGGTCTTTCCATCGTTGCGCATCCGCGCAACCCCTACGTGCCCACCAGCCACGCCAACGTCCGCTTTTTCATCACCACCCCAACACCTACGAACGCCTCCATGGGTAATTCGTCATTCTCCATTCGTCAGACCGGCTCGCCGTCCGGCGAGCCGGTCTGGTGGTTCGGCGGCGGTTTCGATCTCACGCCTTATTACGGTTTCGAGGAGGACGCCGTGCACTGGCACCGCACTGCACAAGCAGCCCTCGCGTCCTTCGGCCCCACGCTTCACCCCTGCTTTAAAAAATGGTGCGACGACTATTTTTTCCTCAAGCACCGTGGCGAGCCGCGCGGCATTGGCGGGCTGTTTTATGACGATTTCAACGAACTCGGTTTCCAGCGCAGCTTCGCGCTCACCCGCAGCGTCGGCGACGCCTACCTCGCCGCCTACCGCCCGATTGTCGCCCGCCGCAAAACCACGCCCTCCGGTGAACGCGAGCGACAGTTCCAACTTTACCGGCGCGGCCGCTACGTCGAGTTCAACCTCGTGCATGACCGCGGCACGCTCTTCGGCCTGCAAAGCGGCGGACGCACCGAGTCGATCCTGATGAGCCTGCCGCCGCTCGTGCGGTGGGATTACGACTGGCACCCCGAGCCCGGCTCGCCCGAGGCGAAATTGCACGAGGTATTTCTTAAACCTCGCGACTGGGCCAACCAAGGTTGAACCACGGAGGCACAGAGGACACGGAGAGACCTGATTTAAAACTCCTTGATTGGAACTCGGTGTTCTCTGTGTCTCTGTGGTTTCAAACATGAACAGCCGCGAACGCTTCCTCACCGCCTGCGCCTGCCAGCCGCTCGACCGTCCGCCGGTCTGGCTCATGCGCCAGGCCGGCCGCTACCTGCCCGAATACCGCGCGCTGAAGGAAAAACATTCGTTCCTCAAAATGGTCCGCACGCCCGCGCTCGCCGCCGAGGTCACACTCCAGCCGTTGCGCCGTTTTGCCTTCGACGCCGCGATTTTGTTCTCCGACATCCTCGTCGTGCCCGAGGCCCTCGGCCAGGGTTACCGCTTCCGCGACGAGGGTGGCATCGCCATGGACTTTGCCCTCGCCTCGCGCGCCGACATCGACCGCCTCGCCCCCGCCGCCGCCATCCCGGAAAAGCTCGCCTACGTCGCCGGCGCGCTCGCGCTGCTGAAAACCGAACTGGCCGGCCGCACCGCCCTGCTCGGCTTCGGCGGCGCGCCTTGGACGCTCGCCTGTTACATGCTTGAAGGCGGCGGATCCGACACTTTCTCGCGCGCCAAGGATTTTTTCCGCACCGACCGCGCCGCGTTCGACGCGCTCATGGAAAAACTCACCGCCGCGCTCATCGAATATTTCCGGCTGCAGATCCGCTCTGGCGCCGATGCCATCCAGATTTTCGACTCGTGGGGCGGCCTGCTCGCCAGCGCCGATTACGAGGCCGCTTCGCTGCGCTGGATTCGCGAGATCATCGCCGCGCTGCCGAGCGAATTCCCCGTCATTCTTTTTGCGAAGGGCGCCGGCGCCCAGCTTGCCGAACAAGCCGCCACCGGCGCGCGCGGGCTGAGCCTCGACTGGACGATGGACCTGCGCGCCGTCCGCGCGCAGTTGCCCGGCAATATCGCCCTGCAAGGCAATCTCGACCCACAGTTGCTCACCACCACACCCGATGGCGTGCGCACCGCGACGACGCGCCTGCTCGAGTCGCTGCGCGGGACCTCCGGCCATATTTTCAACCTCGGCCACGGCCTCACGCCCGAGGCGCGCATCGATTGCGTCTCCGCCCTCGTCGAAACCGTGACCACATGGAAATGAGAGATGGAAAAGTCGTAACACTGCCAATGAACGACCTTGGCGCGGTAGCCCCGGTAGGGCGGATTATCCCTAATCCGCCGTTTTTGATTTTTACCGCGTCCAAGCGGCGCGTTAAGGATAACGCGCCCTACCTGCGCTGTCGTGCGAAACAGTCCCACTCCCCCTGTGGCAAATCCTCATAATCCCAATTCCAAGCGCATCGCCATCATTGGCGGCGGCATCACCGGCCTGACGGCCGCCTGGCGCCTGCACACCCGCGGCCATCGCGTGCGGCTGTTCGAGACGAGCGACCGATTCGGTGGCGCCGTGCGCAGCGAGCGCATCGACGACTGGCTGGTGGAAGCCGGCCCGAATTCGCTGCACTTGAACTCACCCGAGGTCGCTGCGGTATTGGGTGAACTCAGCCTCGAATCAAAAATTCTTGCCGCCAATCCCGCCGCCAAAAACCGCTACATTATCCGCCGTGGCCGCCCGTGTCCCGTGCCGGTTTCCTCGCCCTCGCTGCTCACCTCGCGGCTGTTTTCCATTCCCGCCAAACTGCGCATCCTCGCCGAACTCCTGGCCCGGCCCCGCCGGCGCACCGATGACCTCAGCCTGGCGGCATTTGTGCGCGGACATTTCGGCCAGGAGTTTGTTGATTACCTGCTCGATCCGTTTATCTCCGGCATTTACGCGGGCGACCCGGAAAAACTCTCCGCCTGTCATGCCTTCCCGCAACTGGGGGCGCTTGAACACACCTACGGTTCGCTCCTGCGCGGATATGTCACGCTGGCCCGCGAACGCCGGGCCCGCGGCGAACCGCCACAACAACTCATTTCATTCGCCGAGGGCCTGCAAACGCTCACGGATGCCCTCGCCCTCGCCCTGCCGTCCCACACCGTCGAGCGGCGGGTAACAATTGATCCCCTGCTTCCCGGCCCGCCCTGGGAAATCACCTGGCACCGCGACGGCGGCGCGCAGACTGAAGAATTTGACGCGATCATTCTCGCCCTGCCCGCAGCTGCGCTCGCCGCGCTGCGCGTGGCGGACCAACAACCGTTGGCGGCGCTGGCCGGGATCGAACATCCGCCGGTGGCCTCGCTCTTTCTCGGTTTCCGTCGCGAAGACATCGCGCATCCGCTCGATGGCTTCGGCCTGCTGGCGCCGGCCCGCGAACGCCGCGTGCTGCTCGGCGCAATTTTTTCATCGTCACTGTTTCCTGAACGCGCACCCGCGGGTCACGTTGCCCTCACCGTCCTGGCCGGCGGCGTGCGCCAACCCGAGCTCGCGCGCCTCGCGCCCGATGCCCTGCTCGCGACGGTCATGCCCCACTTGTGCGAATTGCTCGGCGTGCGCAACCCGCCCGTCTTTACGCATCACACGTTCTGGCCGCGGGCCATTCCCCAATATAACCTCGGCTATGGACGTTTTCTCGCGGACATGACAGCCACGGAAAAAAGTTATCCCGGTCTTTTCATCGGCGGCCACGTGCGCGACGGCGTCGCCCTCGGCTCGTGCATCACCTCGGGCCTGCGCCTGGCCGAGCGGGCTACAGCGTAGATTTGTTTTACACCAAGATCGCAAAGGTCGCGAAGGGATTGGTTTTTTAACCACTGATCTACACTTATGGTCACTGATGCGAGATTTGATCCGCGTCCATCCGTGTAATCCGCGGGAAAAGATTTTCGGGACTTCGCGACCTTTGCGATCTTCTGTAAAACGGTTTAGGAAACGGCTGCGTCCTTTTCAAGCCACCGGCCTTGACTCACTGCCGACGCGGCCTAGCCTTGCCGGCTTTTCTCCGCATGGCGCTAGAACTGAAAGACACCCTGCAGCTGCCCAAGACTGACTTCCCGATGCGCGCCAATCTCGTGCAACGCGAGCCGGCCCGACTCGCGCATTGGGAGACACTCGGTCTCTACGACCGCATCCAGCAAAAGAACTCCGGCACGGGTAAGGTTTTCGTCCTCCACGACGGCCCGCCGTTCACCAACGGCGACGTCCACATTGGCACCGCGCTCAATAAGACGCTCAAGGACATCACCGTGCGTTACAAATCCATGCGCGGCTTCCGCACGCCCTACGTACCCGGCTGGGACTGCCACGGCCTGCCGATCGAGCAAAAGGTCGCGCGAGACCTGCAGGAAAAAAAGCAAACCGTTACGACGGCCGAGTTGCGCGCGAAGTGCGACGAATTTTCCGAGAGCTGGATCGCGAAACAAACCGCCCAGTTCAAGCGCCTCGGCGTGCTCGCCGACTGGAAAAACGAATACAAGACCAAGGCGCCCGCCTTCGAGGCCGACATCATGCGCACCTTCGCGGCCTTCATCGAAAAGGACCTCGTCTATCGCGCGAAGAAACCGGTCTATTGGTCGATTCCCTTCGAGACTGCCCTGGCCGAGGCCGAGATCGAATACAAGGACCACACGTCGATCGCCATCTGGGTAAAGTTTCCCGTGCCGGCCGACGAAGCGAAAAAGTTCGGCCTGCCGACGGACAAGCCAATTAGCTTCCTCATCTGGACGACCACGCCATGGACGATCCCCGCCAACCTCGCGATCGCGGTAAATCCAAAGGTTGACTACGTTGTCGCTGATCTAGGCCCGGAACGCATCGTTGTTGCACAAGCGTTGCTTCCCTCCGTTCTCGACGTCGCCAAGAAATCCAGCCCACTGTCAGCCTCCGACACATTCGCCATTAGTCATCCGTCATTGGTCATTCGCGGACAGGCCCTTGAAGGCCTGTCCGCGCGCCATCCTTTCATCGACCGCACCTCGCCGGTTGTCCTTGCCGATTATGTGACAACCGAGAGCGGCACCGGCTGCGTGCATACCGCGCCGGGACACGGCATGGATGACTACCAGACCGGGCTGAAATACGGGCTCGAAATTTACTGCCCGGCTGGCGCCGACGGCAAATACCTCGACGATGGCCGCATCCCGGCCGACCTCGTCGGCCTGACCACGCTTGAAACCGTC
>DASYOA010000101.1:0-3924 GCA_036008265.1 Opitutaceae bacterium | reverse complement strand
TTGAGGAGGGTGGACTTGCCGCAGCCGCTCGGGCCGATGAGGCCGATGAAGTCGTCCGGTTGCGCTGAGAAATTGAGGTGATCGAGGATGAGCGGGCCGTCGCCGTAGCGTTTATCAACGTCGCGAAACTCAACGATGGGCGGCGGCGCGGGCATGCAAAAATTCAGCCGGGCAAAGCAGCCGACCGCAAGCCTGTCCGCCGTCTCGTCCTTCGTAGCCTCGGCGAAGGAGGAAGCCCTGAGCCAGTCGCTGGGCGAAGGCGGAAGCGATGAGATTCTGAATTTTGCGGGGTGAGGTCACCCCGCCCACAAGAACGAATACACTCGGCTGCCCGCTAGATGCATTCACCTCCCTGTCCTGAAAGTATAACCCATTGGGTTGCACTTTGGCTGAAGAGATATTCCTTTAACTGCTTACTTTTGGGCTAATCCCTATTTGAGGTCGTCGAGGGCGTCGGCGGCCGGTTTGAGGTTGGGGTCGAGGGCGAGGGCGGCCTGGTATTCTTTGCGGGCGCCGTCGGTATCGTCCTTTTTCTGGTAAATGTTGCCGAGGCGGAGGTGCGCGTAGGCGAGGCTGGGCTGCTTGTCACTGGGCGTGTGCGTGAGATATTCCTTGAGCGCGGCCTCGCCGCGATCGAGGCGCTGGCCGGTGGTCGCGGCAATATAACCGATTTGATAAAGTGCGGCGATCTGGTCGGGATGGTCCTTGAGCAGGCTTTCAAAGGCCTTGAAGGCATCGTCATATTTTTCTTCGGCGATGCAGATTTCGCCCTCGATTTGCGCGCCGAGGAGCGGATCGCGTTTTTTTATTTCGTCGGCCTGGGCGTGGGCCTTTTCCATGCTGCCGCCGACAAACCATGGGGACATGCGGTAGAAGGTGGCGAGCGCGGCGCGGGCATCGAGATTGTCGGGATTGAGCTCGACGGCCTTGAGGAACGCATCCCGGCATTTGCGGGCCTTGCTGATGGAGTCGTGCTGCCGCGCATACACGCCGCAAGCACTGCCGAGCCAGAAATAATATTCGGAATTCTTCGGGTCGCCGGCGGTGGCTTTCTCCAGTTCGTCGACGGCGACATTGCCGTCGTCGCGATCGAGCGCGATGCGGCCGAGATAATAATGGACGGCGGCGTTTGACGGCTCGCTGGTGGCGAGTTTCTCGAACGCGGCCCGGGCATCGGGAAAATGTTTGGCCCGAAAGAGGGCGACGGCCTGGTCGAAATCCGACGCTGCGATGCGCCCGGCGCCGAGCAGGAGGTAAATGAGGCCAAGCGTGAGCCAGCGGTTCGTCATGAGCGGGGTTGGTTCCAAATTCACCCCAAAGTCACTCGTAGCGCAGCGCATCGATGGGGTCGAGCTGCGCCGCCTTGCGCGCCGGGTAAAAACCAAAGAAAATGCCCACGGCGCCGCTGAACAGCAGCGAGATCACCACCGAGGAAGTCGAAACCAGGGTGGTCCAGTGGTTCAAGTGGGAGAACATTTCTGCGCCGCCAATGCCGAGCAGGACGCCGAAGCCGCCGCCGATCAAGCTGAGCACAACCGCCTCGATCAGGAACTGGGCCAGGATATCGCGGCCGTGCGCACCCACGGCCATGCGGATGCCGATCTCACGCGTGCGCTCCGTCACGCTCACGAGCATGATGTTCATGATGCCAATGCCGCCGACCAGCAGCGAGACGCCGGCAATGCCGCCCAGCAGAAAGGTCATGGTGGCGGCCTGGGCGCTGATGGCGTTTTGAATTTCATCCTGGCCCCGGATGGTGAAATCGTCTTCGTGGCCGCTGGTATCGGTGATGCGATGGCGCTGGCGAAGCAGGTCGGTAATGTCACTTTCCACCTGTTTCTCGGCCTCGGCCGATTCGGCCTGGACGTTGACCCCGTTCAAATTGGTGCGTTTTGAAACGCGCTTCATCTCACTGGTGTAAGGCACAATCACCACGTCATCCTGATCCGAGCCCTGGATGGAAAGACCTTTGATGCTCAATACGCCCAGCACCGTGAAAGGGATGTTTTGGATCCGTAAAGTCTGACCGATCGGGTCATCATCAGGGAACAACTGGTTGACGATGGTCTGCCCGATGATGCAGACCTTGCCGGTACTGCGTATTTCCTGGTCGGTGAACACGGAGCCAGAAGTCAACGGCCAGCTGCGGATCGTAAGATAGTCGGACCCTTCGCCCAGGATCTGGGTGCTCCAGTTGAGGCCATTGGCCAGGACTTGCTTGTGATCGCGCACTTCAGGGCTGGCCGCGATCACCCCACGCACTTCCTTTTGGATCGCCAGCGCGTCGTCCACGGTCAGCGTGCCCGCGCCACCCAGGCCGCTGTGGACGCCGCCCGCGGAAAAATTACCTGAAAAAACGAGGACCACGTTCTGACCCAGGCTGGCGATCTGTGATTGGAGCTGTGATTTGGCGCCATTGATAATGCTGATCATGGCGATGACGGCGGCGACGCCGATGATGATGCCGAGCGCAGTGAGCACGGAACGCATTTTGTTACGACGCAAGGCGCGCAGGGCGGCGAGGATGGTGGAGAAAATTCGCATGTCAGTCCGCAACGTTCAGGCGGTAAGCTTGGCCGCGGCTTCCGCCGCTCGCAACCGGCGCAGTTCATCCTCGGCGATGGAGCGTTCGGCCACCTGCACGTCGCTGACCAGCTGGCCATCGCGCAGGATGAGGTTGCGCTTGCAGAAATGCGCGATGTCGAGCTCGTGGGTGACCATCAAGATGGTGATGCCTTGTTCGTTGAGCTTTTGAAAAACCCCCATGACTTCGATGGAGGTCTGGCTGTCGAGATTGCCGGTGGGTTCGTCGGCGAGGAGCACTTGGGGCTTGTTGACGAGGCCGCGGGCGATGGCCACGCGCTGTTGCTGGCCGCCGGACAACTGGCTGGGGAAGTGATCCGCCCGGTTGGCGAGGCCGACGATTTCGAGGCAATGTCTGGCGCGTTCATGCATCTCCTGCCGGGAAATGCGGTTTTGGCTATAGAGCATCGGCAGCTCGACGTTTTCCAGCGCGGTGGTGCGCGCGAGCAGGTTGTAGCCCTGGAAAACGAAGCCGAGTTTCTGGTTGCGGATATCGGCCAGGGCGTTGCGGTCGAGGTGAGAGACATCCGTGCCATCGAGCAGATATTGCCCCTGGGTGGGCCGGTCGAGGCAGCCGAGGAGATTCATCAGGGTGGATTTGCCGGAGCCGCTCGCACCCATCAGGGCGACGAACTCGCCCTTTTGAATCTCGATCGAAACGCCGCGCACGGCGTGCACTTTTACTTCACCGGAATCGTAGATTTTGTGGATGGCTTCGAGTTTGACGACAGCGCTCATGATACAGGTGCGGTGCTTAACCACCAAGGCGGCGAGTGCCGAATGGACTGGATGTGCCCTGCGAACCGCTGCCAACCGTGGAATTAATGCCGGTGATGATGACATCGCCTTCTTTCAGGCCGTCGATGACCTCGGTGTTCACGCCATCGCTGATGCCGAGCTTGACGGAAACGGATTCTGGCTTCGCTTTGGGATTGCCGCCAGGGAGGCGATAGATCGTGCGGGTGACGACGGCGTCGCCACTGGACTGGCCTTTGAAACGGTCGGGCAGCTCGATGCCACGCTCTTTGGCGAGTTGTTGCATGCGCTGAATGACATCAGGCGAGGGCGGGCCGTTGCCACGCACGAACCCGGCATCCTGCATGAGCTGGTGGATTTGCTGGCGGCGCTCATCGTCGGTCATGGGCTTGGGCGCGGCGGCATTAACGGCCCCTTTGGCTTCAGCGGGCGGAGGTGGCAGCAGGTTGTCGGGCAGACGGACGCGCAGGGCGCCGTTGGGCAGGCTGAGCGCATGGGAACGGCGCGCCACGACGATCGAGGCATTGGCGGTCATGCCGGGCTTCAATTTGAGGTCGCTGTTGTCGACGCTGATCATGACATCAT
>DASYOA010000100.1:0-1924 GCA_036008265.1 Opitutaceae bacterium | reverse complement strand
GCCGCGAGCGCGAGCTCGACCAGGCCGCAACTGCCGAGGGTGTGGCCGAGGCTGCCTTTCCATGAGACGAGCGGTGCACCGGGGAAGGCGCGAGCGAGCGCCTCGGACTCGAGGCGGCCGGCCTCGAGCGTGCCGGTGCCGTGGCCCTTGAGCCAGGGATGGAGGTGCCCGGCCGCGGCAGCCAGCGGCGCGAGACACGTGTCAAAACCGGCGCCGTCGGGCTGGTTGGCGGTGAAATGGTGCATCTCGTTGTGCAAAGACTGGGCGAGCACGGCAAAGTCGCCGCGTTCGCGCGTGAGCACGGCAAAGGCCGCGCCATCGCCCAGGCCGATGGAACCCGTGTCGCGATTTTGGTAGGGCGCGGGAAAATCGGTGTTGAGAATCTTGAGCGAATGAAACCCGCCGGTGACGAACGGACTCAAGAAATCGAAGGAAAACACGAGCGCTTCATCCGCGAGACCGGCGTGAATCGTGCGGGTGGCGAGCAGCAGGCCGAGGTGGGCGGAGACGCAGGCATGCGAGAGCAGCGCGACATTCGCGCCCCAGCCGAGTTGGGTTTGCAGCAGCCCAACGGTGGCGGAAGGCGTGGCAAAGGCGAGGTGCGCGGCGTCGCGCGTGCGGCGGAAGGCGTGGAGGCTGCCGACGCCGAAATTGCTGCTCGTGACGAAGACGGGGCGGCGCGGCGATCCCCAGCCGCTGCCGGGAATTTTTTCCGCGAGTTGACCAAGGAGCCGCAGCCAGGAGGGAGGCGCCGTTTCATTGAGGGTGTGTCCGGGGTAAAGCGCGAGGGGCACAGCGTCGCCGCCATCGGCCCCGAGGACGGGCGTGGGACGCAACGCGCGGTCGCCGCGGAGCAACGCGGCGAGGGTGGCCTCGGTGTCGCCGAGGGGCGTGAGGCAACCCGTGGCGGCGACGCGGACGGAGGTGTTTTCAACGGGAAGACTCACGGAGATAACCGGGAAATTTTATTTTTACAGAAGGTCGCAAAGGAAGCGAAGAGACTGGTGTTGGCTGGCACCAAATTTCCAGGCGGATTCTATTTTTGCCTTTGACGGTGGGAAGCCAGCGGCTCTTCGCGCTCTTCTGTTCAAAACAAAAAGAAAAATTGATCACTTCGGCAGCCGGCCGGGATCGGCGTGGTCGCGGATGAAGGCGGCAAGTTTGGCCATGCTGGCGAGCGCGGTGCGGGATTGTTCGCTGTTGCTGATTTTGATGCCGAATTCCTTTTCGAGTGTCACGACGAGTTCGAGGGCGTCGATGGAATCGAGGTTGAGACCGGCGCCGATCAGGGGTTCATCGTCGGAGATGTCTTCGGGGCGGACGTCGTCAAGCTTGAGCGTATCGACGATCAGGACTTTGAGGCGGGCGGTGAGCGGGTCGGCCATGCGATGGGTTGCGGTGATTGTGAGGCGGCGCGGCGCGGCGCGGCAAGTGTGCAATCAACGACGTTCAAAGAGCGGATCGATGACCATTTCGACCATCCCGGCGGGGGATTTGCCGCTCATGCCCGGATGATCGTAGTGAGCGGTGGCGAGAACTTGTCCGGTGCGGGCGTCGCGCACCTGGACGTCGAGATCGATCATATGGAGCGTGAAGTCCCAGTTCCACTCATCGACGTAAGTGAGAACAACCTCGGTCTCCGGGGGCGTCATGGTCAGCGGGCCGCTGGAGGCGTCATAGCCGAGGCGCGAGAGTTCCTGGGTGATCAGCTGGTCCACCCCGCGGCCGTCGGCGAGCCGGTGCTCGACATAGATTTTTTTGAAATGAGCCAGGTTCTCATCGGTCTGTTTCTGCACGGACAGGGTCGAACAGGCTGCGAGCAACAACGTGAGCACGAGGAGTGGAAGCTTTTTTTTCATCTGGCGGGAGAGTGGTCTGGCGACGGCAGCTTTAGCCGCGCCAGCGGCGCAAGACGTGGCAGACG
>DASYOA010000099.1:0-3919 GCA_036008265.1 Opitutaceae bacterium | reverse complement strand
TTCGCTGGAGACGCGGCCGGGGACGATTTTCAGGATTTCGAGGCCAAATGCGACCAGCAGCCGGTTGATGACCTGGCCGGAGGAGGCGCCGGGGCCGGCATCCTTGATCGCCTTGTCCATCAGCGGCGCGTATTCGGGCATCACCACGGCTTTGAGGATCAGGCTCGGGTTGGTCGTGGCGTCCTGCGGCGCATATTCCTTGATGCTGGCGAAGTCGCCCGTGTCGGCGACGACCTTGGTGAATTTCTTGAGCTGGTCGAGTTGCGTAAGCTGGGTGGCGACGGGTGCAGTGGCAGGCATGGCGGGTGAAAGTTGAGGGTTAGAGCAAAAGGCCTGTCACGTTACTTCCACCGGGTGTTCGCGCAAATAATTTTTCAAAAACGCCATTCCGCCGGCTTCGTCGGCGAAGGCGCCGTCAAGTTGAGCCTCGAAGCAGTCCTCGAGGATCTTTTTGAACCGGGGGCCGGGTTTGAGGCCGAGGGCGATGAGATGGCGTCCGAGGATGAGTGGTTGCGGGGCGGTGGCCTCAAGGGCGAGGGCCCGGGCGCGGTCGCGAAGCTCCGCGATGCGCGCGAGGGTCTCGGGCGAATGCAGGGGAGGCCGGCCGCCGTGGTCGGCCAGCATGACGATGCAGAGATCGTCGATGGTGGCGGGCGCCAGGCGGCGGGCGAGGCGGCGCACGCTCGTGTCGGTGAACTCGGTTTGGCCGTGGTGGTGGGCGAGGTGATGCACGACGAGCGGGCGGACAAACCCAATGAGCTCATGTGGCGCGCCGAGGCGCGCGAGGAAGTTTTCCGCGAGCGGGCCGCCGGCCGATTCGTGGCCGGGGCTGACCCAGCGGAGCTGGCCGCGCCGCTCGGCGCGCGAGGTGGTGGCGGGTTTGCCGAAATCGTGCGCGAGCACGGCAAGTGCGAGGTAGCGCCGCCGGGATGCGTCGGCGGCCTGCCATTCGGCGAGCGACACGAGCGCGTCGAGGCAGAGCTGGGTGTGGGTAAAAACGTCGCCCTCGGGATGCCACTCGGGTTCCTGCGGCGTGCCGCGCAATACGGCGACCTCGGGAAAATGTTTCAGCCAGCCCGTCTCCTCAAGCACGGCGAGGCCGCGCGAGGGCTTGGCCGATTTCACGGCCCATTTTTCCCACTCGCCCCACACGCGCTCAGCGGGCAGTTCGGCGAAGGTGCCGGCCATGCTGCGGCCGAGCACGGCGGTTTCGGGTGCGAGTGAAAAATCGAAGCGCGCCGCGAGCTGGAAGGCGCGCAGCACGCGCAGCGGATCGTCGGCAAAGGCCGGGCCGGTGTGGCGGAGGATTTTTGCGCGCAAGTCGGCCACGCCGCCGAGCGGGTCGATGACCGAACCGGCCACGGGATCGTAGGCGATGGCGTTGAGGGTGAAGTCGCGCCGCGCGGCGGCCTCGGTGTCGCTGAGCGTCGGGTCGGGGGCGACCGCGAAGCCGCGATGGCCAACGCCCGTTTTTGATTCGCGGCGCGGCAGGCTGAAATCGGTTTCGCCGCTCGCCAGGCGGAGTTTGATCACGCCGAAGCTGCGACCGACGACGTCGGTGGCGCCAAAGGGCGCGAGCGAAGCATGAAGCTGTTCGAAGGTCACGCCCGCCACCTCGATGTCGAAGTCCTTCGGCTCGAGGCCGAGCAGCCAGTCGCGCACGCAGCCGCCGACAAGGCGGGGGCGGCCGACGCGGCGTACCGCTTCGAGCACCGCGCGAAGATCTTCGGGCAGCTTCATGATAGCTCTATCCTTAATTTTTTTCCAGGACGCCGTCGACCACGACAAAACTCCAGCCGAGTAAAAATACCAACCCGCCGAATGGTGTTATATACACCAGCCAGTGCGGGCCATCCAGCGCGAACGCGTAAAGCGATCCGGAAAACAGGATAACGCCGACCGTCCAGCTGATCGCGGCCCGGGCGAGCCAGGGACGGGAACCAGACAAGGCCGTCGTGGCCGCGAATACTGCCACGGCATGGACAAGATGATAGAACACGGCTTTTTCCCAGACATCAGACATACCGCGCGTGATCAATGTGGCTTTGAGCGCGTGCGCGCCGAAAGCCCCGAGCAAGACACCGGTCAGGCCGAGGAGGCCGGCGATCCTTCGTATTTTTTTCATAATCAATTATATAAACTAATCGGAACCCGCCCATGGTTCTTTGGTCAATCCGGACAATGGGTGAAGTAGAATTTGCGTTTTACAAATCCATGTTCTTCCCTGCAAACACCTAATGCCGGACAGCCGGCTGACTGACAAACTACACACACTACAATGAAGACATCAGCGATCATTATTACGGCTCTGCTTGCGGGAGCCAGCTTGCGTGCAGATGAAGCAAGCACGCCGAAACTCGACTACTCCATCACGTCGGATTTCAGTTTCACCTCAGAATATGTCTTTCGTGGCCTCAAGGTCACGGACCAGGCCTTCCAGCCATCACTTGAGGTCGATTCGAATAATTTCGATCTCGGCATCTGGACCAGCCAGCCGATTGTCCATAATGAGCAAAATGAGATCGATATCTACGGGGGTTACAAATACGCCGTGACCAAAGATCTCAGCGTTCAGGCCGTCGCGACTTATTACGATTATCCGGAATTCAACAAGACCTCGAAGACGAATATCGATGGCGCCAGGAACTCTTTTGAACCCGGCGTTGGCGTGACCTATACCATCGCCGGCTTTTCCCCGAGCGCGTTTTATTACTATGACACCGTTCTCAAGCAGAACACCGGCCTCGGCTCCCTCGGCTACGCCCTGCCGCTGGCCTGTCTCGGCACCGAGCTCGATTTGACCGGCTATTACGGCATCGTCGGTGGACGCGATGTCACCCCGAGCCTGAAAAAAGGTGTGCACCAATCCTACAAGTACACCGGCGCGGATCTCAGCCTGCCTTACAAGCTGGCGCCCAATACCACGCTGACCCTTGCGGCCCACTATGCCAACAACTTCCACATGCCCGTTGGCACCAAGAGAGACCTCGTCTGGTGGTCGGTTGGGGTCGCCATCGGCTTCTAAGCGGCTAAGGCTTTTTATCTTCAACCCGCCTCCATTTGGAGGCGGGTTTTTTGTGCCATCGGTAGGGGCATAGTTTGACTGCCATCGGATTATACCGGCCGAATTGCATCTGGTTGTGGGCGGGGTGCCCTCACCCCGCATGGAGCCTTGGTGGCGGGTGAGGGCACCCGCCCCACATCAATCATCTCCCCTGTTTTAAACTAACACACTACCCGGCCATCTAAAAGGTTGACACCAGTGAGCGCTACTCTTGCTATCGACCCCTTTTCTTCACATGAAAACCTTTCTTGCCAACAAGAGCACGGTCCAACCCAAATGGTATCTCATCGATGCCGAGGGCCAGGTGCTTGGCCGTCTCGCGGTCAAAGCCGCCAACCTCATCCGTGGCCGCCACAAGGCCACCTACACCGCGCATGTTGATACCGGCGATCACGTTATCATCATCAACGCTGAAAAAGTCGTCGTCACCGGCAAAAAAGAGGAAAAGAACAGCTACATGTTTTTCTCCGGTTACGTCGGCGGCGAAACCTATCGCAAACTTTCCGAACAGCGCGTCCGCCATCCCGAGTTCGTCATCGAGCACGCGGTCAAGGGCATGCTGCCGAAAAACCGCCTTGCCGCCACGATGCTGACCAAGCTTCGCGTCTTTGCCGGTCCCGAACATACGCACATCGCGCAAAACCCCGAGACCATTTCCGTCTAAACCTTCCCGTTCATGAGCGCAGAAACCACCACCATCGTCACCATCGGCCGTCGCAAGACCGCCTCGGCCCGCGTGCGCCTGACCACCGGCACCGGCAAACTCAGCGTCAATGGCCGCAAGCTCGACCAATATTTCGCGCACGAAAACTTCGCCAAGCTGGCCTATGCGCCGCTCCTCACGGTCGACATGAA
>DASYOA010000098.1:0-4129 GCA_036008265.1 Opitutaceae bacterium | reverse complement strand
GCAAAAGGTAAGCCCGCCAAGGTTTGCCTCGTGGCCGTCATGCGCAAGCTCGCCTGCCTAATGAACAAACTCATCCAAAATCCCAATTTTGCCCTTGCGCAATAACACCGCTGCTCTTGTGGCTAAAATGAGTACGCGGCCGTATATTCCTGATACTTGAAAACTTGATACCTGATACTTCTTGCCCCTGACATCTTCTACTTTCCCGCTCTGCAATATCAGGCACGGCCTATGCTCCAGCGACCTAGTTCTTTGGCGTGGAAACACTTCATAGAGTCACTTGCAAACGATTTTCAAAGCCGAATAAATAAAAAAATCGCAAAACTTCAGTCCTCCCTTTAACCCTGCACTTCCAGTCCGCTTGTCCAGCTTCAACTAACCGTCAATCCCGCCAGCGCTCCCATGATCTCTTATCGTCTGCGAGGCCTCGTCAACCTCCACGCTGCCATCACGACGGCGGTGGCCGGCGCATTTTTCTTAACTTATGCGAGCAGCGTAAGGTTCATTCCGTTTATCGACGTCAGCCGGGACGTAAACCTCTCGGTGTATTTGCTCTGCGTTGTCGCAGGAATGATCGCCAGCATCCGGGTATTGAACACCTACGGACCCCGGTTTCACCGCATCACCTGGGTCGATGCCGCGCGCATCGCCACGCGCCAGGTAATCTGTATCGCCCTGTTCATTTTCGCCCTCATGTTTGCGCTCAAAGATCGCAGTTTGAGCCGGCTTTTTGTCGGAAGTTACCTGTGCCTTTGCTGGGCCCTTCTGCTCTTTTTCAACCAGGGCCTGCCGCGCATGCTCTCCCGCATCGCTTTTCAGAGAACCCATAAATTGCCGACCTTGTTCATCGGCTCGAGCACGCAACGCGCCCGCTTGCGGACCTGGCTGGCCAAGAACGAAGCCTTGGGCATCCAACCCGTGGGCTTCCTGTCCGAAACCGCGGAAGACGGCCGCATCGAGGGTGAATCCCCGTTCCTCGGCTCAACCAAGAGCCTGCGTGACGTGGTCCAGGCCAAAAGCGTGGCCCAGGTCATTTTATTGGAGCTGCCTGAGACTCTGACGCAGACCCGCGAAATTATCGAAACCTGCCAGGACAGCGGCTGCCGGGTGCTCATCTATAACAACCTGGGAGACCAGCTGCAACACCCGTTGATTCCCATCAGCGAGGAAGGGCATCATTTTTATACCCTGCAGGAGGAACCGCTGGAAGATCCCTCCAACCGGATCCTCAAACGAATCTACGACATCGCCGTGTCCCTGCCGGTCGTGCTCTTTATCCTGCCGATTTTGTGCGTTTGGGTCTGGATCGTGCAACGCCTGCAGGCGCCGGGCCGGGTGTTTTTTACCCAGGCGCGCATCGGCCAGCGCGGCCGGCAATTTAGCATTTATAAGTTCCGTTCGATGTATGACGCAAACTACGATGCCAAAGTCGAGGCACGGCAGGCCACCAAGGGGGACAAACGCATCTATTCATTCGGCGGTTTTCTCCGGCGCACCAGCCTCGATGAATTTCCGCAGTTCATCAACGTGCTAAAGGGTGAGATGAGCATTGTCGGCCCGCGTCCCCACCTGGCCGTGCACGACGAAGAATTCGCCCGGCTGACCAAGGCCTATCGCACCCGGTTTTTCGTCAAGCCGGGCATCACCGGCCTGGCCCAAACCAAAGGCTACCGGGGAGAAATCGTCGACCAGCAATTGCTGCATAAGCGCATTCACTTCGATTTGCAGTATATCACCAGCTGGTCGGTGTGGCTGGACATCCAGATCACCATCAAAACCCTCGGCCAGGTGATCTTTTCGCCGCCGAGTGCGCACTAGCCACGTGCCGCAAATCCTGGTGCGGAACGTGAATCTCAGATCTCAAATTTAAGATTTAAGATTGGATTTTCCCACCTCAGATCTGAAACCTGAGATTTGAGATCTGAAATATCACTGATAGGGCGACGTCTCCTGACGAGCCGTTCAGGTTTTTTAACCGCGGATGAAAAAGCGCAAAGACGCAAAGCGTCAAAGTCGGGGCGCACCGTGGGATGGCGATCCTGAGATTTGAGATGGCGCAAGCGGAGCGCGCAGGCAGGGCGACATCTCCTGACAAGCCGATTATTTTTTTAACCACTTATGCACACTTATGGGCACTTATAATTTTAGACTAGATTGCTGAAAAACCATGCTGCTAGCGCAGCACACGACCGGCAGAGTTTTTCCGCAACCTGCAATTATCTGGGTCAATCCGCGTTATCCGCGGTTAAAATCAATTAGTGCCGATCGGCGATCATCAGTGGCGGGCTGCCGTCATCTCAGATTTGAAATCTGAGATCTGCAATTCGCGGAACGCGACTCAGTGCGCCGGGCTGACGATCGACGTGTCGATGGTCGTAACGGGGGTGGTATTCCCGCCCGACTGGCCGGTTGAAGAGCCCTGACCGCCCGCGGCAGTAAGGTCGTTCGCAATGCTATCGGCCGAACCGGAAGTGGTGGTGTTCGTCTGGGCCGCAACGATGGCTGCGGCGGTTATCGCCTTGCCGCCGACGGGATCGGCCTCGTTGGCCGCTTTCACCACCGCCGCCAACAGGGTCGTCGTGCCTGCAGCGTCGCCCGTGGGCTCGAGGTTGTTCTTGACCAGGTTAATGACCGTGTTGGCCGCTTCCAAAACGGCCGCCTTCACCTCGGGCGAGGCCTGCGAAAGGGGCGTGGCTGCAGGCGTGGAGCCCGTCGAGTCGCTGATCACGAGTCCGGTTCCAAGGCTGACATCTATAACGTTGCCATCCGCCAGGGCGATCGCCACGACACCGCTCAAGGTGGCGAAGGTCGAGCCACCGGCATCGACCCCCACGGCATAGATGGTGCCACGCGCGGCGGCCACGCCCTTGGGCGTGCGCACGCCGTAATTGTTGATGTGTTTTTTCGAGGGATCGAGCGTGCTGACCAGGTTGCCCGACAGGAGCGAAATGAGCGCGGTCTGGTTTGAGATGGTGCCATTATCCGTGGTCACCGAAAGTTTTTCGATCTGCACCGTGGTATTGGCCTTGACCGTGGAAACAACTCCGCCGATGGGCCGGATACTCACTTCGGAATCTGCGCCCGTGATGATGGTAGCGCCTTGGGGAATATGGGCGCCCTCGGCCAAGGCGACCGGAGTCGTCTGGCCCGGCAACTGGACCATGACCGAGCCGGTTATCTGGAGGACGACGGCGTCCGGAGTCACCGTATCGGCAGCTGCGATGCCCAGGCTGAGAAATGAAAATGCAATAATACCAGCAAGGAGGTGTTTCATAAATTAAGTGGACTTCCGGCCTTGTTATTTCAATCGGCCAGCCCGGGCAATCAAATTTCACCGCACAGCTCAAAGATCAGCACGCCAGCGAACTTGCCCTTGATCTTCGCGTGGCCGAGTGAACGGATGGCAAAGTACTCCCCGACCAATCCTATGATCGATTCGCCGACGATAATGGTCGCATCGAATTCCTTGGTCAGGCCTTCCAACCGGGAAGCAAGGTTAACGGAGTCGCCAATCACGGTGAACTCCATGCGTTGGGGCGACCCGACATTACCCACGATCACATTCCCATGATTGAGCCCGATGCCCATCTCCAACGTATGCCGGCCATCAGCCGCCCATTGGGCGTTGAGCAGGTCGAGGTGCGCCTTCATGGCCAGGGCCGCCCGGCAGGCTTTGTTCGCATCGGCCACCGGGCCTTCGCTGATCAAATCGCCCCACACGGCCATGACAGCATCGCCGATAAACTTGTGGAGCGTGCCGCCGTTCGCATGGATGCATGCGACCATGGCGCCGAGGTACTCGTTCAATTGCGCGATCAGCACATCTTCCCTGGTTTTTTCGCTCCAACTGGTGAAACCGCGCAGGTCGGAAAAAAGAATCGTCACCGGCTTGCGTTCACCGCCGACAGTCATGACTCCCTTTTCGTGCAGCACCTTCTTCAAAAGGTCGGGCGACAAATACGAACTGAACATCCGGTTGACCTGCTCTTTGCCGCGCCGCTCCGTGAGCATGCGCTGGCCGATGACGACAAATTGCAGCCCGGCAAACCCAATCACGGGCATCACCAACGGAACCGAGATGCTGCCGGCGATCCAGGCCAATGATGCCGCCGAAACGATAAAAAGGATG
>DASYOA010000097.1:0-2869 GCA_036008265.1 Opitutaceae bacterium | reverse complement strand
CAAACGAGGTTCTCTCGTCTGACGCCAAGTCTACCGTGACAAAGGCAGCTTCCTGCGACGAGCTTTTTGGCTCATTCGCGGAAGCAGCCTTTGTCACTGCCTTGCGCCTCTTCACGGGGTTGGACATACAAGAGCACAAGGATCGCAAAGAAATTCTTCCTGCAATCATACCTAACATGGATTACATCCCCTGTAACAGCAGTGAAAGTCTGATGCTTAACACACGCGTTCTCTGCGTTCTTTGTGGCTAAAAATGCCCTGATTAAAAAAAAGAAGGGGCCGGCGAAACCCCTAACGCCGGCCCCTCATGTATTTCTTATGTCCGGTTTGCGGCCGGATTCCATGTTACCCCAAGACCCTGCCGAGGCAGGGAATTCTACCAATGATTCAGCATTGGCCATGCCAGCCGCAGGAAATCTTTGCGCTCTGCTGGCCAGCAGAGCGCAATTCAGTTTTCTGTATGGAAGCGAGTGATTTCCGCGAGCGGGTCGGCAATCTCGCGGTCACTGCGGCAACGGGGCATTTTATTTTGACCGCCCCACTTGCCGGCGCTGCGCATCCAATGCTCAAAGACACCCGGCATGACGAGGCGCACGACGGGCGGATCGAGGCCGCCGCCCTTGCGCTTGGCCTCGTAATCGTCGTTGAGGCGTTTCAGCTCGGCGTCGAGCTCGGGCGCCATGACCGGGCCGGTGGGCGTCTCGATGGTGGGCACCTTGAGCTCGACCCACCACTCGTGCTGGCCGCGCTTCCGGCCGGTGGCGGTGTTCGCGAAAATCGGTGCGACGTGGAAATTGATGATGGTCCATCCATGGCGATTGCAAACGGCGAGGAGGGCATCGGTGAGTTCCTTCTCGATGACGTGCTCGCCGAACGCGCTGAGCTGGAGCTTGGTGCGGCCGACGTAGATGAGGCGCGGCGGCTCGGTGGAGATAAAACGCACGACATCGCCCACGATGTAGCGGCACAAACCCGCGGGCGTGCTGAGCAGCAGCACGTAGTCCACGCCGGGCTTGACGCCTTCCAGCGGCACGGCCTGCAGGCCGAGAATCGTCAGGCGATTTTCATCGAAAATGCTCAAGGGCAAAAACTCAAAAAACAGCCCGGCGTCCGCGAGCAGCCGCAAACCGGCGGCGCTGTCGGCATCCTGCGCGGCGATGAAGCCTTCCGACGCCGGATAGACTTCGTGAAAATTTACCGTGGGCCCGAGGGCAGCGCGCAGCTCATTTTCAAACGGCCCGAGCGGCACGCCGCCGTGGACGAGGCATTCGAGGCGAGGCCAGATCGCCTGCAAGTTTTGCGCGCCCCCGGCCTGGGCGCGCAAGGCCTCGGCCAGGATGAGAATCCAGCTCGGGATGCCGGCGAGCAGCGTGATGTCGAGCGACCGGGTGCGCGCCACGATGGCCTGGATTTTTTCCGGCCAGTCGGTCATCCCGGCGATCTCGGTGCCGGGTTCGTAAAGGTGTTTTTCGACCCAGGGCGGAAGGTGGAGCGCGGTGATTCCGCTGAGGTCGCCGGCGTAGGCGGCGAACGGCTTGACTTCCTCGATGGGCGCGAGCGCGGTTGACCCGCCGAGAAAAAGGTGCCGCCCGCAAAATACCTTCGTCCCGCGGGTGCGCGCGGCGTAATAAAGCAGCGAATCGAGCCCGGCTTTCCGAAAATGCGCGATCATGGGCTCGTTGATCGGCAGGTATTTCGTGCGGCCGGCGGTCGTGCCCGACGATATCGCATAAAAAGCGCAGGGTCCCGGCCAGAGCACGTCGGCCTCGCCGTGTTTCATGCGCTCGATGGCGGGCGCGAGGTCCTCGTAGGAATACAGCGGCACGCGCTCGCGAAACTTCTTGTAGTCGATGCCGGTCTCCATGCCATGCTCGCGCCAGAGCTGCGTCTGGGCGAACGTATCGGCGAGCTCGCGGAACGTTTTTTGCTGGGCCGGCACCGCGCCGCTTTTTTTTCTTTGCAGGCGCAACCTCGTGCGCGCGGTTAAAAAGCTGGCACCGACATTGACGAGAAATTTGGGTGGAACCGGCATGGTGCTAGGTCAGCGCACTCGTCCAAGGCAGGTTTGCCCGGCGCTGAGCCGCAAGCGAAATCACACGTGGGGCCAGGCTTTCCGCGATTTTAGCTGCCGGTAAAAGGCCGAAATGGCCGGGAGAAAATTAGAGCAGTGGAAAATCAGTGAAGCGTGCTGCACCGGGCTGCCGCCCTGGTTGGTGATGAGGCGGCAGGTGCTGTGGGGAAAATAGGCGTGGTGCGCCGTTTCGAGTGCGAAGCGGGTGGGCGATCGATCGACGAGAACGGAACTCTCCTTTTCGGCGTAGAGAATGAGCGTGGGCGCATCGCTCAGCGGCAGGAGCGCCTGCGAAAAATATCCGCCGGGCGCCTCCATTTGCTTCAGCGCCTGGATGCGCTCGCAGGCGCCGGTGATGTTCACGTTGCGAATGGTGCCCATCACCGCCTCGCGCAGTTGATGCAGCTCGCCGCGGCTCATGATCGCCCGCAGCGCCTCCTTGTTCTGCGCACCGGCCTCGAACATTTTTAGCATGATCGTCCGGGATTTTTCCACGGCTTTCGGGGTGGCGGAGCCGTCGAGATAGGGCTGGACCGCGCGTCCGAGCAGCGTGGCGGGCTTGGCCTCGCCGGGTGCGAGCAGATCCTCGATGCAGGCCACCGGGCTGACGATGATGGAGCCATTGAGGTCGATTTTTCGGCCGGTGAGGCGGGCGCGTTTCAGCCATTCCATGAGCAGGCCGCCGCCAAAGCTCACCGCAAAAATCACCGGTTTCTGCCCGTGCAGTTCGGCGAGTTCCTCGACCAAGTCGTCGAGCTGGGCAAACAGCATCTCGTTGGAGAAGCCGTGCGGCGGATA
>DASYOA010000096.1:0-1640 GCA_036008265.1 Opitutaceae bacterium | reverse complement strand
ACGCCGAAGCGGTGCTGCTCGTCGATGGCGACGAATGCAAGGCGCGCGAATTGCACGTTGTCTTCGATCAGCGCGTGCGTGCCGACGGCGAGTTGCGCTTCGCCATTGCGGATGCGCTCGAGCGAGGCTGCTTTTTCGGCCGACTTCATGCCGCTGATCAGCAGCCCGACCTTGTAGCCGGCATGCTCGAGGATCCGGCGCGCGGAGAGATAATGCTGCACGGCAAGGATTTCGGTGGGCGCCATCAGCGCGGCCTGGCAACCGTTGGCGATGGCGATCACCGCGGCTTGCAGCGCGACAATCGTTTTGCCGCTGCCGACGTCGCCTTGCAGCAAGCGGTTCATCGGCGCGGATTTTTCCAGGTCCGCCGCAATTTCACCGAGCACGCGCTTTTGGGCGGCAGTGGGCTTGAATGGCAGGATGCGCTTGACGGCCTCGCGTACGTTTTCTTCGCGCAGGCGGAAGGGGATGGCGTTTTCTTTTCGCGTGGCGCGGCGGTCCAGCGCCAGGCTGAGCTGGTATAAAAAAAACTCCTCGAAAATCAGGCGCTGTTGGGCCGGAGAGCGATAGGCGTTGAGGGATTCAATGGATTCGCCGGGTGGCGGGAAATGCGTGTGGGCGATGGCCTGGCTACGCGATGGAAATCCGAGACGCGCGCGCAATTCTTCCGGCAGGACCTCGGGCATGCGCGGATCGATGAGCTGCAGAGCAGCATAAATCACGCGGCGGATCGCGCGCGACCCGAACGTGCCGATGGCTTCGTAGACGGGCACGATGCGGCCCACTTCGGTGGAATCGGCTTCGCCCTCGCCTAGCATTTCCATCTGAGGATTGACCATTTCCAGGCGCGCGGGACGCAGCTTGTCGATTTCGGCTTTTCCATGCAGGACGAGCAATTGCCCGGGTTTGAGCCGCCCTTCCAGATAGCCGCCGTGAAAAAATTTGCAGGGGAGCAGGCCGCCGGCGGCGTCTTGCACGAGCAGATGATAAATGGCGTCGCCGCGGCGCATGCCACGGATGGCCTGGCCGCTCATGACCTTGGCGCGAACGGTGTAGACGCCGCTGGGCCGGATGTCCTTGATATTGGAAAAATGGATGCGGTCTTCGTAGCGAAAGGGCAGGTAGGTCAGCAGGTCTTCGAGGGTGTGGAGGCCGCGCTTGGCTAGGAGTTCGGCACGTTGCGGGCCTACGCCTTTGATCATGCGGACTTCGGTGGAGAGGGTTAGGGGCATTCGTCGTGAAACGGGGGCGGTGGCCATTGCTGGTTCTTTTATACCATTGGTGGCGTGTTGGGCCGGCGTTATGGCGGGGCGACGTGCGCCACCCGGTAGCCGGGGGCTGGGAGACCGACGGGCTCAGATTTTCGCGGGCCGTACCGTCAGTGCGATGTGCTTCCACACCGTGATTCTGTTGCATCTAAACCCCGCCGTCTCGGACGGCGGCTACAGGAGGTGATTCCGGAGCGGCACAGAAGGCGGATGCGGCGTGCGTGCTTGCGTGTTGGGTTGCGGGGTCTATAGAGTGAAAGTTCGGTTTCGCGGTTGCTTGAGGAGGCTTGGTTGTCTAGTGAGCGGTTGACGGGTTCGGATAAACGGGCGCTGCTGCTTTCGGTGCTGGCTGGGATTGTGGGTGTGTGGTTT
>DASYOA010000095.1:0-2189 GCA_036008265.1 Opitutaceae bacterium | reverse complement strand
CCATCGCGCGTCCGACGAAGTTCGTCGCTTTCGGACGTTCAAGGAGCGACTCATGCAGCATCCTGAACTGGTTACGCAATATTGCGCGTGCAAGCGGCAGATAGTTACCGAAAGAGTAATGGATACCGACGACTACGCCGTGCGTAAGCGGCCATTTATTCACAAGGCCCTGGGTCATGATTATCCGCTCAAGGAAACAAAGCCCTGATAAACTGCTACTGACATGATCCGCCTAGCCGAGCAAAGCGATCTTCCTTCGATTGTGGCCATCTACAATGAAGCGATCGCCGCTCGCTGCACGGGCGAGACTTCATCGGTCACCGTTGAGGAACGCCTGCCGTGGTTTGCCGAACACACCCCGCAGCAATATCCAATCATGGTTGAGATCGAAAAAGGTGAATTGCGCGGCTGGTGTTCATTGAGCCCTTATCGAAAGGGTCGCCGGGCTCTTCGCTTCACGGAAGAAGTGAGTTATTTTGTGGCCACACGCTTTCACCGACAGGGAGTGGGACTGGCCCTCGTGCAGCATGCGAAAAGTTTGGCGCGCTCCCTCGGCACCAAGACTTTGTTTGCCATCGTGCTTGAGCACAATTTTGCGAGCCAGCAACTGCTCGAACGCGCAGGATTCGCGCGCTGGGGTTTTCTTCCCGACGTCGCTGACTTCGACGGCATTGAGACGGGCCAGCACTATTATGGCCTGAGGATCGCGCCGCCGAACCAGGCGACATAAACGGGAGTTGGAGCCGCTGATTTCTTTTATCGAATCCCCCGGGAAATCCGTCATGTTGGCGTGCTTCCCCCAACGCGCCATGACACCACCCGCCTCCACCAAGCCAACCGCGCCCACGCCTGCGCCCACGCCAGGCCATAGCGCCCGCCTGCCCGACCTTGAGATCAAGGATGCCCAGCTTATCTTCGAGGCGGTCTGGCAGGAGCTCGAGGCGGATGTCGGCCGGGAAAACCTGCGTTTTCCCAAGGAAATCATCCTGCTCGGCGGCGCGCCCGGCGCCGGCAAAGGCACCAACACCGCTTTCATCGCCCGCGCCCGCGGCCTCACCTGCCCGCCCATCGTCATCAGCGCCCTGCTCGACACGCCCGAAGCCAAGCGCATCAAGGATGCCGGCGGCATGGTCGGCGACCGCGAAGTCGTCGGCCTGCTTTTGCGCCGCCTGCTGCGCCCGGAGTTTCGCGACGGCGTCATCCTCGACGGCTTCCCGCGCACGAAAGTGCAGGTCGAGTGCCTCAAGCTGCTCATCGACCGCATGCACCAGCTCCGCCACGAATTTTACCGCACGCCGGTGGGCATTCATTTCCGCCAGCCCACCGTGCACATCATGGTGCTTTTCGTGGATGAAAAAACGAGCATCGCCCGCCAGCTTAATCGCGGCCGCGAAGTGCGCGCCCACAACGAGGAAGTCCGCCGCAGCGGCATGGGCGAACTGCAGGAAGAGCGCGCGACCGACTACGACGAGGAACTCGCGCGCCGCCGCTACCGCGTTTTCAAGGAGGAAACCTGGGGCGCGCTCCAATCGCTGAAAGAAATCTTCCACTACCATTTCATCAACGCGCAGGGCACCATCGACGAAGTTGAGCAAAACATCCTGCAGGAATCGCAGTACCAAAGCACCCTCGAGCTCGACCCGCAGACGCACGACCGCCTGCGCGTCGTGCCCGTGGCCAGCGAAATCGTCGTCCATGCACGGCAGGAACTGGTCAGGCGCCTGGACGCCTACGAGCTGGAGCACACGGAGCTTTTCCAAAGCGTCGTCACCTTCATCGACAAGAAGCTCATGCCGATCGTGCTGCGCCACGCCATTTCCGGCCTCGCGCTCGTCAATACCGAGGACCTGCTGCTCGAGGACCCGCTGGCGCTCGCCATGCTGATCGACGTCTTTTCCGAGCGCGGCTACCACGCCATCGTCGACCTGCATCGCATCGAGGTCCCCGAGAAAGTCGACCTCACCACCGGCCTCATCCAGTGCCGCGTGAAAAAAGTCTTCCGCCTGCAAATCCGTTTCCAAGGCTCGGAAATCCGGCGGGGGTGACTTCGAACACCCGACGCCCATCCTTTATTTTGTCATTCCGAGCCGGGCGGTGCGTCGCACCGGCGCAAACGTTTTGCTATTGCCAGGCGGCAGCCCGGGAGCCTTAGTCTCGCCGCGGCGCGGCGCTCCATGCCGGCCCCTGTT
>DASYOA010000094.1:0-14432 GCA_036008265.1 Opitutaceae bacterium | reverse complement strand
TGTTCAAGGGAACTCGCACGGACAAACTCGATATTGCGGTGGCCATGCAGCGGCTTTAGGGCGGTTTTTAAATAATGTAGCCACAAAGGATCACAAAGAGCTCAAAGAAGGGATAGCTTTGGAGGCTTTTCTTTGTGACCTTTCGTGGCTAAAAATTCGTTTGGCCTCAGGCCGAGCGTCGAGCAGAGGGAGCGCCATCTTCGCCGTGGTCCACGGCAATATGGCTACGGTTTTACTTAAAATGCACACCCTCGCCCGGCCTGGCAAAATTCACCCACTATAATCGACCGTGTAACTTTCAGCTGGATCATTGTTGCCCGCGGCAAACAACAAGATGGTGAGATTGAACGTCCAAGGACGGTGGATAACCCGGGGCGAAGTCAGGCAGTTCCCATCGCCACCTGGAGTGAGGCCGACAAATTCTATGCTTTTGGTGTTGCTGGCATGCCAGCGGATGGTCGCGAGGGTGAGATCGGCCGCGACGGGAGCCTTGTCCTTGTCATAAAATGAAAGTTTGAAATTGCTGTTGGCGTCGATTTCGAGGCCGAGAAAGCCCCCGTTGGCGCGCGGGATGGTCATGCCGGGAATTTCGTGTTTTACCTTGGCCGCCGGGTTTTTTGCTGCATCGGATGATGGTTGGGCTGACGTGGATCCGGATGTGGATTGGGCCAGCAGCGGCCCGGTGATACTGAGCGAAGCGGCCAGGAACAGGGATTGAGCAAACAGCGCGCGGAGTTTCATGCCTGTTAGCTTAGCCTCAAGCCTTCGCGCCGCAAGTGCTGTCATCCGGCCCACGAGATTTTACGCGAACTTTGCAACTTCCTATTAGGATATGGCCTTACAGACCGAGCGTTTTCGAATGAGACAGGCTTAATATTGTAGCCGGGGTCGTTGACCCCGGCTTGTCCGCCGTAGCTTTAGCGAAGGCGGGCCCGGCCTCAGCGAGGCCGGCTACATATGAAAATGCGCCAAATTAAACCGACACGCTGCTAAGGTTGCGCAGGCGCAGGATTGGAATCGGCGGTCGCGGCGGCAATCAATCGGTCATGATCAGGAGAATACTGATGGTCAGCGAGCCATTGCAAGGCAGCGGCCCGGTCTTCGTTCAGCCAATGAACAAAAATGTTCGTCACGGCATCGGCGCGGCCGTCCGCCTGCGACAATCCCTGCGCCCAAACGATCGCAGCCGCCGGCGCACTCTGCGCCCAAACCGTCTCGATTGTCGCAAGAGCTTGATCGCGCGCGGGCGAGGCAGGCAGTGATTGCAACCAACCAGCGGCGTCCCCGGCGGAATTTTGCGCCACGGACATTGCCACCACTTCATAAACGGCCCCATCGAGGTTGGCGGCCTCTGGTCCGTGCGCCCAATTTTCAATGGCTTGACGCGCCAGGTCGGTGTGGCCCGCTTTGGTCAGGGCTTCGACCGTGAGACGGGCCACCTCATTGGCACTGGTTCCAGGCAGCTCGTTGGGGGGTTGTTTCAGGGCGTACTCGGCGGCCGCCAGTGCTGACTGTGGATCGTCTGCCGTCACCTGCTCAAGCACCACGTAAAGAAGCGAGGCGTTGCCGGCCACATTATATTGGCTCGATTTCTGAAAGGCCCATTGCAAGGCCGTCACCGGATCGGCATGAGCCCAATCGTCCAGCACCGCGAGCAACAGCACATGGCGCTCATCGTCGGTCCGGCCTATGTCCCTGGCCAGGTCGAGGGTAAACTCCGGCTTGATGGCCGCAAGATAGTCGAGGAGTGCAATCACGTCCTCGAGCGGCCGGCCCTTCGCGAGCATGTCTTGCACAAACGCCAGGATTTCTTCACGCGAGGCCGTTTTTAGCATCGAAAAATCGTCGGTGCTCCGACGTGAAGAGGCAGAAACGGATGCGGCTGTTCCGGATGACAGCAATGACGGTGTATTCTGTGCCGGGCCCGCCAAGGTCGATGTCGTCGGCGGTGTCGCGACCCGTGCAACGGACGATGGGTTTTCCGTTTTGTGCGAAAACAAAGCCCAGCCAATGACCGCGATAAGGACCAGGCTGACGATGCTGATTGAGATAAAGCGCAAGGCCGGCAAATGGTTTAGAGCTTATCCTTCCCGGCCACTCCAGAAACATTTTTAAGCCCGATCTGTGTTTTGAGCGCCTGCCATCGGAGGAGGCGTTCGGCGATCTTCGCCTCCCAGCCGGCGGTTTTCGGCGCGTAGAGCGCGAGCGGCTGCTCCAGATAATCCTGCCCAGAGACCGCCTCGGGAAAATCATGCGAATAGCGATAACCCTTGCCGTGGCCAGCGCGCTTGCTCGCCTGCCCGCCCTTGTCGCGGAGATGAACCGGCACGGACTGCACCGGCTGTTCCTTCAGCGCGCGGTGCGCCGCGCCCAGCGCGAGCGTGGCGGAGTTGCTTTTCGGCGCCGTCGCAATGTAGAGCGTCGCATGCGCCAGCGTCAGTTCCGCCTCGGGCAGGCCGATGAAATCGACCGCGTGATGCGCGGCCACCGCCAGCGGCAGCGCCTGCGGGTCGGCGAGGCCGACATCCTCGCTCGCGAGAATGACGAGCCGCCGCGCGATAAAGCGCGGGTCCTCGCCGCCGGCGAGCATTTTTGCCAGCCAGTACATCGCGGCGTCGGGATCGCTGCCGCGGCAGCTTTTGATGAAGGCGGAGATGGTGTCGTAATGCTCATCCTCATCGGCGTCGTAACGGATGCGGCGCTCGCGCGCGAACGACTCGAGCTCGGCCGCGGTCACGACCGCGCGCTCGGGCAGGCTAAGCACGATGACCTCGAGGGCGTTAAGCGCCCGGCGCAGGTCGCCGTCGCACAACACGGCGAGATCGGACAAAATCTTTTCGTCGGCCGTGACGCCGCGCGCGCCGAGGCCGCGTTCAACGTCGATGAGCGCCTGGCGCAGCACGCCAACAATGGCCGCGATCGACAGCGGCTCGAGGCGGAAAAGATGGCTGCGCGAGAGCAGCGGCGGGTTGACGTAGAGCCCGGGATTGTGCGTGGTCGCGCCGATGAGGCGCACACCGCCCTCCTCGACGTCGGGCAGGAGCAGGTCCTGTTGCGATTTGTTGAAACGGTGCAGCTCGTCGATGAAAAGAATCGTGCCCGCCTCGGGCAGGCGGCGCGCGGTGGCAAGAATGTCGCGCAATTCCGCGACGTTGGACATGACGGCATTGACGCGCACAAAACGGGCTTTGGTTTCGCGGGCGATGACTTCGGCGAACGAAGTTTTCCCGCTGCCCGGCGGGCCATAAAAAATAATCGAACCAAAACGGTTTGTGGCAATGAGCCGCGGCAACAGGCTGCCCGGCTTCAGCAGGTGATCCTGCCCGACGATTTCGCCCAACGCCCGCGGCCGCATCCGCGCGGCCAGGGGCTGGAAGGCAGGCCTGTCCGGCGAGGCCGCGGCTTCGCGGGCAAGCATCGGCGCAGGGATTGAGGCGCCGAAAAAATCGGCTTGGTCGGACGAAGGCATTCGATTGGGAAACCACTAATGGGTTGTTGAAAAACCCGGAGTGGACAGCGTGGCAGAATTTGAGCGTGGAGCAAGAAGCGGTTCGACGGATTGCTGTGGGGGCCCTCACCCGCCTTACGCGCATGCGGGGTGAGGACACCCCGCCTACAACCAGAGACGTTTGGTGGAAAAACCCTGCTACTATTAGTGCCCATTAGGGTGCATTAGTGGTTTCAAATCCCCTCCATCTCCAGAGCCGCTGTCTCGGGCATCGCGCCCCGCTCCTGTGGCTGCTGCTGCCCTTTCTCGGCGGCATCAGCCTGGGCCGGCTGGTCGATGCGACCCCGGCCGCGGCCTGGCTGCTCACGGGCGCGCTGACTGCGGCGCTCGCGTCAATTTTTTTGGCCAAACGACGCTGGGTCGCATGGACCACCGCGCTCGGCACCGCCATGTTCCTCTCCGGCCTGGCGGACTATGCCCTGCACGCCCGACGGCTGCCGGGATGGGACACCTTGCCGCCGCGCGAGGCGCGTTTGAGTTTGCGGGTGGAACGCGTTTTTGCCGCCGTTAATCCAAAAAGGATGAGCGGACTTGCCGTCATCGTGGAAGCGGACGCTCCCCTCCAAGAACTCGCCGGGCAGCACGTGTATTTCTCGCTGGCGCGGCCGACGGGAGCCAATGCCCTGGTGCGCTCGGCGGTGGTGTCGGCCGCCGGACTGATTCAAACCGTGCCGCGGCATCCGGCCCCCGACTCGTTTGACGACTATCTCGCCAACACCGGGCTGGGGTTCAAATTCACGCGCGGCCGCCTGCTCGCCGAGGAAAAACCCGCCGGGGCTTACGACCGGTTTTGCGTGCGGGCGCAGGAAAAGTTTTCGGCGATCCTGGGCGCCGGCCTGGCGGCCAAACGACCGGAGCTGGCCGGCATCCTGCGCGCGATGATGCTGAGCCAGAAACACGAGCTGAGCAGCGGGCAAAAGGAATTGTTCATGCAAAGCGGTACGATGCATTTTTTCGCGATCAGCGGCCTGCACATCGGCGTGATTGCGTCTGTTCTTCAAGCGTTGCTGGCCCTGCTGCGGCTGCCGCGATGGGCGCGATTTGCCGTGGGCACGGCGCTGTTGTGGCTCTACGTGGACATCACCGGTGCGAGCCCCTCGGCGGAGCGCGCGTTGGTGATGGTGATTTTCATGCAGGCGGCATTGGTGCTGCGATGGCCGGGCAACCCACTCGCGGCGCTCGTGGCCTCGGCCTTCGTCGTCCTGCTGGCGCAGCCGCTGCAACTTTTCACCGCCAGCTTCCAGATGAGTTACTGCGTCGTGGCGACCTTGCTGCTGCTGGGATTGCCGCTGGGCGAAATATTTCGGGAACGGTGGAAACTTTTTCCCCAATTGCCGAAAGTGTCGCTGACCTGGCGGCAGCGCCTGGCCGTGGCTTTGTTCGACCATACGCTCACGGCGCTCGGGCTGGGCGTGGCGACCGCGCTGGTCGCGGCGGTGACCGGGATCGCTTTTTTCCGGTTGTTCACGCCGGGGGCGCTGGCGGCCAACCTCGGGCTGATCCCGCTGGCATCGTTCGCGATTTTCGCCGGGTTCATTTCGCTGCTGTGCGGGCTCGCCGGATTTCCATCGGCCAGCGGGCTTTTCAACCACGCGGCGGCGCTCATCCTGGCGGCGATCCAGTGGTTGATCGGCGCGTTCGTGAAAGTTCCGGGGGCTTACTGGCCGGCGGAATTCAAAACCGAATGGTGGGCCGATGTCGTGCTGGCGGCCCTGCTCGCGGCGTGCCTGGCCGGTTACGCGGCCAGATGGCGGCACGGAATGGTTTTGCTGCCGTTTGCCCTCGTGGCGGCGGCGCTGGTTTTTGTCGTGAAGTTCGGGTAAGCATGTTTTTTCTGCCGTAGTAGGAGCCTGCTTGCAGGCGAAATAATGATCGCCTGCAAGCAGGCTCCTACAGGTCATGACTGACCGCCACCCGTCATGAGAAATGACCCAAAAAAATCTTCGCGCTCTTTGCGGTCTTTGTGTTAGTTTCCTCGCATGAAAAGCTCCTACGAACTTGCGATGGAACGGCTGGCCAAAAGTGCCCCGGCGGCCAAGCCGCTCAGCGCCGCGCAGAAAACCCGGCTCGGGGAGATCGACCGCCTCTACCAGGGCAAGCTGGCCGAGCGGGAGATTTTCCTGAAAAAACAGCTCGATGATGCGCTGGCGGCGGGCAAGGCCGACGAATTTGAAAAAATAAAAACGCAGCTCGTCCATGAACGCGCGCGCATCGAGGAAGAACGCGAAGAAGAGAAGGAACGGGTCAGGCGCACAAGCGCCTGAGCCAAAGTTTCAGGTTCCAAGTATCAAGTTCCAAGAGAGTCTGCGCGCCTATAGCGCGCGCTATTTTTTGTGATTTGGAAGTCTGGTGTTTGGGATTTGCGGATTTTGAATTCGTCTGAGTTTTCAGACGAATTCAAAATCCGCGACCAGCGCATGATGGTCGGATGCTGGCGTGGGAGTTACTGCGTGGCGCACCGGGCGCAAGGGCGCGTTGTAGAAAATGTGGTCGAGCACGTGCGGCTGCCGTCGCCAGGTCACTGCCGTCCGCTGCACGGTGGAGAAACCGCAGTCGGAAAATTGCGCGAGGAGCGAAGCGGCGTTGCGCACATTGAAATCGCCGGCGAGGAGCGCGGGGCCGGTCATGGCGCGAAGATGCCCGGCGACCAGGTCGCGCTGCCCGCTGTTCTCCTCGCTCGATGAGCCGAGCATGAAAAACGCCAGCAGGTGCGTGTTGAGCAGTTGCAACTCGCGGCCGGCCAACGTGGTCTTTGCGCCGATAAGAAGCCGGTCGGTGGGTGTGGTCTTCTGGCCGTTGAAATCGAATTCGATCGGCGGCGATGGCAGGTCGGTGTGGAAGGTCGCACGCAGCGGCGTCTTGGAAAAAATCGCGAGGCCGATGCCGAAGGGCAACTCGCGCGCATCGGGCCGCGGATAGGCAAAAAAGCTGTCATAACCGGCCAGCGCGGCCCGAAGGCGGGTGTAATTCGGCGGCGGATTGATTTGCACGTCGCCGCGTTTGGCCTGCTCGACTTCCTGCAAAAAAACCAGGTCGGCGTCATGACGGCGAATTTCCGCCAGCGTGGCCTCGAGGTCGACAGGGGCGCGATCGGGGTCGGCGTCATCCCACGTCTGGCCAAACTGCATGTTGAATTGCAGGACGCGAAACATGTTAACCGTTATTCCGGCTCGGCCGTACCCTCCACGACCCAGTCGCGGGCGGCAGGCACTTGTTTGAAAAACTCGCGCAGCGCAGCGCTGAGGTGCTCGGCATAACGGAAATGCGCGCCCATGCCGGTGCGAAGCTCAGCTTCGTAGATAAATTTGTCGGCATGCGTGCTGTGCTCGAACGGCGTCTGGGCGCCGAGCAGCAACGAATAAACATAGGCCGGCGAGCCCCGGGCCAGGAGTTCGCGGGTGAGCTCAGCCTGGTCAGCCAGCAGCGCGGCGTGCGGCGCGCGGTCGATTTCCGGCGGCAGGTAAAATCCGGCCTGGATGAGCGGCGTGCAGCGCTGGCCGGTGCGATGGCGGTTGAGGTCGCGCAGCTCGGCGATGGCCATGTTGTTCCAGGCAAAGGCGACGCGCATGCGGCGCGTGGCCGCGCCCTGGTGGCCGTAGCGGTTGGCCCGGTGGCGGAGCGCCTCGGCCACCGGCTGCGCTTCGGGCAGAAACGGCGGCGCGGACGCATCGACCTGCACCCAGACTTCGTCGGCGAGCGGAGCGGCGGAAAGTCGGGCGAGGCCGAGCGCGCAGCTCGACGCCAGTTCCTGGCGCGCCTGCTCGGCAAATGATTTCTCCGAAAAACTGTGGCGCAACAGCCGAGGGGATTGTTTCAATAATTCGGTGCGAATGAGACCGGCCGCGGCGCGGGCTTCGGGCTGTGGCAGCGAATCGAGATGCTTGAGCGTCTGCGCCCACATGCGCGCGCTTTGCACCAGGCCGAGGCTGGTGCGCGTGGCGAACGGGATGAAATAGCGCGCGCGATCGAGGGCGTAGTTTTTGCGCAGGCGGGCGACCACCGCGGGCTTGGCCACGGCGGGCGCGCGCACGCGGTCCGGCTCGGCCGTGGCGAGCGCATCGAGGCGCGTGTACTCGGCGTGGTAGGCGGCAAAGGCCCGGCTCATCACGTCGCACCACCGCGCCGCCAGGTCGGCCGGCACGCCGAGTTCGTCGGTCGAGGGAAGGTTGGTCGCATCCATCGTGATGTAGCGCGTGCTCGATTCCTGCCCGTCGGCCATTTGGGCGATCTCAAAAATTTTCCACGCCAGCCACATCGAGACATTGTCGATGGCGATGGCGAGGCCGCCCGTCAGGCCGCCGATCGAGGCGTGGCCGTAATCGACAAACTTGAGGATGCGATCGATGGACGCGTCGGGATCGGCCGGGTCAACCTTGGCCAGGATGGTAGCGAGGCCTTCATTGCTCCGCGAGTAGCGGGCGAGGACGGAGGCCAGGAGCTCGGGTGTGACGCGCGGCAGGTCGGCGGCGGCGGGTGGAGGAACAATGGCGAGGCCGGTAACGTTCATGCGGTAAAGGGGACTGAGGCAGGATTTTGGGGGAGAAACAATTTAGTTTTAACGGGGTCAGACAATTATAGCCTTCATCTGCAACCTGACGGCTGGAAAAACCGTCATATTCGTGCAATAACAGCTTCAACCCCCGGCGTAAACCGCTGGAGGAAAACCCCTAAAACCACTATGCACTTCAAGAAACTCCTATGGTTAGGCGCCATTTCAGGCGCAGCGCTCACCACCCAGGCCCAGGTTCGTGTTTCCATTGGCTTGCCCGGAATCATCGTCGTACGAGAAGCTCCGCCGGCGCCAAGGTATGAAGACCGGGGCCCGCAGCCCGGCCCGGACTTTTTCTGGGTGGAAGGCCGATGGTCACGGGATCGAGACCATTGGGTATGGATCAGAGGCCATTGGGATCGCCGTCCGCGACCCGAAGCCGTTTGGGTGCCGGGCCACTGGGATCGCCGTGATGACGGCTGGGTTTGGATCGATGGCCGCTGGGAGGATCGTCATCCTGACGAGGGTTATGCACCGCCGCCCCCGCCACCGCCAGGACCGCCTGCGGAAGTGGTCGTGCAAGACCGGCCGCCCGAGCCGTATGCCGAAGAGGTTCCGCCTCCCCCCGGCCCGGACTATTTCTGGGCCAGAGGCCATTGGATCTGGCACGATCGCTGGGTCTGGTTTCATGGTCACTACGAGCACCGGCGCCATGACCGGGACTGGCACGAAGGCCGTTATGAGCACCGCCCTGAAGGATGGATTTGGATTGAGGGCGGCTGGCGCTGATTGACCAGCCACCACTCTGAATTTCACGCGGCCGGCGGTCATTTTCCGCCGGCCGCTTTTTTGTGCCCAGGCAAAACACCCGCCAAACTCGGACAAATCGTTCTCGTTCTCATACTCATTCTCGTTCTCCCGAACGACTCGATAACGAGTACGATTAAGAGAACGAGAACGAAACTCATGCGGCTCGTCGGGGACGCCTCACCCTGCCAAAAAGGCATTTCCTACCGCGCCAGAATCCACGCACCCAGCGCACCGGGATAAAAGCCGAGCACCACGGAGCCAATCACCAGCACCAGCAACGCCACGCCAGCGGCGAGGCCAACCGGCGTGAGGATGGCCGGCGCGGTTTCGTTTTCAGGTTGCGGCCCGGACGACGGGGTGAAGAACGTGGCCTTGATCCAGCCGAAGTAATAGTAAATCGACATGACCACGCCGCCAATGGCGATCGCGAGCAGCCAGTAGAGGCCGGCCTTGAAGGCGGCGATGAAGATGAAGAGTTTTCCCATGAAACCCGCGAACGGCGGGATGCCGGCCAGCGAGCCGAGCCCGACGGCGAGCGCACCGGCCAGCAGCGGGTGTTTCTTCGCGAGATTTACGTAGTGGTCGAGTTCCTGGTCGGCGTCATTGGCCCCGGCCACGTGCGTCATCACGGCAAATACCGCAAACGACCCGAGCAAATACGCGAGCAGGTAGAAAAGCACGGCGCCAACCGCCCCGGGTTGCGTGATGGAGGCAACGACGCCGATCAGGAGATAGCCTGCGTGCGAAACCCCGGACAGGCCCATGAGTCGCTTGACGTTGCCTTGGGTCAACGCCGCGAGGTTGCCAAAAATAATCGTCGCCGCAGCCATGACCGAAAGCACGGGCAGCACGAGCCATTGGTAGGGCGCGAACACCGACGCGAGGATGAGTAGCAGGGCAAAACCCGCGGCCTTCGAGCCCACGGCGAGAAAGGCCGTCACCGGCGTGGGCGCCCCCTGGTAAACATCGGGAATCCAGATCTGGAACGGGACCGCGCCGATCTTGAACGCGACGCCCGCGAGCACGAGCACGATGCCCGCGCCCGCCATGAAGTTGCCCGGATTGGCCGCCAGAAAAATCCGGAGGTCGTCAAAATTCATCGGCGATCCGCTGGCGCCGGGCAGCGCGCGGTTGCCGGCCGCGCCATAGAGCAGCGCGATACCGAAAAGCAGGATGGCCGAACTGAGCGCGCCGAGGATGAGGTATTTGAGGCCAGCCTCGAGCGAGAGCGGGTTCGTCCGAAAATAACTCACCAAAATATAGAAGCCCACCGTGACCGTTTCGAGCGCGACAAAAAGCAGCACAAAATGGTTGGCCTGCGCGAGCAGCATCAGCGCCGCGGTGATGACAAGTACGATATGGAAAAATTCCACGCGCGGCATGAGCTGCTTGGCCAGGCTCACCCGCCCCAGCACGCTGACCAGGATCGACGTCAGGAGGAAAAACATCCGCATGAACTGCCCCACTTCGGTATGCTTCAGCAGTCCGCCAAACGTGACTTGCATGTCCGGGCTGAGATACTCCGTGTGGAAATTCAGGAACAGCCCAAACGCCACGAAGAGCTGCCCCATGATGGCGACGACCGGGATCAAGCCGTGCTCCTTTTTCGGCAGCCCAATT
This sequence comes from Opitutaceae bacterium, assembly GCA_036008265.1. Classification (GTDB taxonomy): domain Bacteria; phylum Verrucomicrobiota; class Verrucomicrobiia; order Opitutales; family Opitutaceae; genus DASRHD01. The sequence goes on along the minus strand of DASYOA010000094.1, from coordinate 4,005 downwards.
TCAAGCACCAGCAGCAGGAGCGCGAGGCCCGCGAGCATCAGCTCAGGGAAAATCGCGAACCACTGGTTCGAGGCGGCGGCTTGCTGGAGAAATTCGTGGGTCATGACGGGAAAGGCTGAAGAACTGAAAAGCTGAAAGACTGAAGGAAAAATAGAATGGTGGTATGCAAGTTTGGATATTCAGTTTTTCAGTTCTTCAGTCTTTCAGCCTTTTCATCTAACGGCGGCCGCCGACGCATAGACGGACTGCAGCGTGGCATTGATCGGCGTGGAAATTGATTTTGGCCAGAACCCGATTAAAAGCAGCAGGGCCAGCAGCAGCAGCGCGGGGAGCCGCTCACTCCAGCGCAGGTCGGTCGGCGGATGCTCGGCCGAGTACGTCGCGAATGCCTCGGTGGGCGGACCGAAGAACACGCGCGCCGCCGCCCGCAGGCCGTAGATGGCGGAGATGATCACGCCCGTGACGGCCGCAACGGTCATCCAGTGCGAGAAATTCCACAGCGCGACGAAAATGACAAGCTCGCCCGGAAAGTTGGCAAAGCCGGGCAGGCCGATGCTCGCGAACGTCGCGGCGACGAAAAACGCGGCCAGCACCGGGGCTTTTTGCGCGAGTCCGCCCATTTCGTTGAGGTCAAACGTCTGCGTGCGGTGATAAATGCTCGTGGACAGCAAGAACAGCAGCGCGACCGACAGGCCGTGCGCCACCATCAGCAGCACGACGCCGCCCGCGCCCAGGATTGAAAAGCAGGCGATGCCGAGGAAGGCGTAGCCCATGTGCATGACCGAGCTGTAGCCGATCATTTGCTTGAGGTCACGCTGCGCCATGGTGACAAAGCCGATGACGAGAACGTTGCCGAGCGCGAGCAGCGCAAGCAGGTGTGACCAGTGCTGCGCGCCGCCGGGCAGCAGAGGCAGCGCGATCTGCAGCAGGCCGTAGAGGCCGAATTTTTTCAACACACCCGCGTGCAGCATCGCGGCCGAGCTAGGTGCGGCGCCGTAACCGAGCGGCGCCCAGGTATGGAACGGCCAGAGCGAAACCAGGATGCCGAAGCCGAAGAGCAGCAGGCCAAAAATCTTCTGCTGGGCCAAAAGGTGCATCGGCTGCTGCGCGAGAATTTCGCGCAGCGTGATGAGGTCGAACGTCTCCGCGCCGCTCTTCCAATAGAGCGCGATCAGGCCGAGCAGCGAAATCAGCGCGCCGGCCGTGAGATAAATCGTCATCTTCATCGCCGCGTAGCCGCGGTCGCGTCCGCCCCACACGCCGACCATGATGAACGTCGGGATGAGCGCGAGTTCATGGAAAAAGTAGAAGAAGAAAATATCCACGCTCGCGAACACGCCCATCAACCCCGCCTGCATGATGAGCAGCAGCATGAGGTAAATCCGCAGTCGCGACGCCCCCGACTGGATGGCGTAGAGCCCGGCCGCCAGGCCGACCACGCCCGCGAGCACAAAAAGCGGCAGGGAGATGCCGTTGAGCCCGAGCGTGAGATTGATGCCGACCGATTTCAGCCCGACGTCGTGGGTCGTGAGAAACGCATAGCCATACTGCTGTGGCGCACTGCCATACTGGCTCCACAGCCACAGCGCGATGAGCGCGGGTACGCCGAAGCCAACGTAGGCCAGCCGGATCGCCCAGCGTTTGGGCAGGTCGAGCGCGATGGCCAACGCCACGGCCAGCGGCGCCACGATGGCGAGAATCAGGGGATTGGTGAAAAGGGAAATCATGTAGCGGGAATTTGATGTGGGGCAGGTGCCCTCACCTGCCATCTAAACTCATGCGGGGTGAGGGCACCCCGCCCACAACCAGACAAATTTAAAAGTCCATTTTGTGTTTGCATGGTTAGAATTTCCACCCGGCGGCATAGCCCCAGAGCAGGACAACACCGATCAGGAACCAGTAAACATAGGCGCTCAGCCGGCCGGTGTGCAGCGCGCGCGCGCCCAGGCCGACAAGACCAACCACCCCCGCGAGGCCGCGGATGATGATGCCAGCGAGAAAAACCTGATCGAGCAAATTGAGGAACATGGCGAAGCGCTGCTGGATCTTCGCGACGTAGTAATTGTAGGCCTCGTCGATGAAGAGCTTTGACGCCAGCAACGCAAAAAGTCCGGGCGCTTTTTGCTCAAGCGTGTCGGTCGCCGCCGGCTGGTAAAACGCGAACGCCCCACCCGCGCCGACGATCAGAATGCCGAGACTGACGATGAGGATGGTCGAGCCCTCGGCATGGGGTACGAGCGAGAGCACATCAATAAAAGTGCTGCCGTAAATTCCCGTGTAGCCACCGACAACGGAAAGAACGGCGAGCACGACCAGTGGCAATGCCATCGACGGGCCTACCTCGTGTGCATGCTCGGCGGACTCGCTGCGCGGCTCGCCGAGAAACACCAGTTTCCACAGCCGCGTCATGTAGAACGCGGTGAGCACCGCGGTGAACGCCAAGATGAAAAATACGAGGTGGTTTTTCTCCAGCGCCAGGTTGAGAATGGCATCCTTGGAATAAAAGCCTGCGAGCAGTGGAACTCCCGAAATCGCCGCCACGCCGATCGTGAACGCAATAAACGTCAGCGGCAGTTTCTTCCGCAGCCCGCCCATCTTGAAAATATCCTGCTCGTGATGGCAGGCGTAGATGACCGCGCCAGAACCGAGGAATAGCAAGGCCTTGAAAAACGCATGCGTCGTCAGATGAAACATTGCCGCGCCAACTCCTGAGGGAAATGAAATGCTCCTCTTCACGGTGTCTAGTTGATCAAAAATAATAACAGTATGCTGAGTCGACCCCAACCCAAACGCCGCGACCATGTAGCCGAGCTGTGAGAGCGTGGAGTAAGCCAAAACTTTTTTTATGTCGCGCTGGGCGACGGCGCAAAACGCGGCGTAGACGGCGGTGATGACACCGATCCACATCACGACATCGAGTGCAATCGGCGACACATAGGTAAAAAGCGGTTCGATGCGGCAGAGCATATAGATGCCGGCCGCGACCATCGTGGCGGCGTGGATGAGCGCCGACACCGGCGTCGGGCCTTCCATCGCATCGGGCAGCCACACGTGCAGCGGCATCTGCGCCGACTTGCCAACCGCGCCACAGAATAGCAGCAGCGGGATAGCCGTGGCCACTGGCCCCACGTGGTCGAAACTGTAATTTTCGGCTATCTGTGTGAGGTTGACAGTGTGAAGCGTCCAATAACACGCGATGATGCCAAGGAGAAAACCGAAGTCGCCCACGCGGTTGACGATGAAGGCTTTTTTCGCGGCGTCCGAGGCGGAGGTCTTTTCGTGCCAGTGGTTGATGAGCAGGTAGGAGCTGAAGCCGACTAGCTCCCAAAAAATGAACATCATGAAGAGATTGTCGGCCAGGACGATGCCGAGCATCGAAAACATGAAGACCGACAGCCCGCCGAAGTAACGCGCGCGCGCCTTGTCATCGTGCATGTAGCCGAGCGAGAAGACGTGCACGCACAGGCCGACGAGCGCGACGATGGCGAGCATGAGGGCGGCGAGGTCGTCGAACTTGAAGCCGAGCGAAATCGCGAAGTCGCCGAAACGCAGCCACTCCATCGAGGCGTTGAAACGCAGCCCGCGGAAAGCGAGATGGCCCGCGATCAGCGCAATGCCGATCGCGGTGGCGACGGAAACCCACGACGCGAGCGTGCCCTGACGGCGCAGGAAGAGCGCGATGAACGCGGCCGAGGCGAGCGGCAAAAGCAGGAGAATCGTGGCGAGCTGTGCGGGAGACATCAGGAAAGTAGTGAGTAGCGGGTAGCGAGTAGTGAGTAGAGTAATGATGGCGGGTAGCGAGTGGGTTCAACCCGAAGAGAGTGTCTCGTTTGATGCGGTGTATTGGTTGGATTCATATGCTCACTACTCGATACTCGCTACTCACTACTAATTTTTCAGCGCATTAAGTTCATCCACCTGCACGGTCTGGCGGCGGCGGAAGAGCGCGACGATGATGGCGAGGCCGACCGCGACCTCGGCCGCGGCGACGGTGAGGATGAAAAA
>DASYOA010000093.1:0-3338 GCA_036008265.1 Opitutaceae bacterium | reverse complement strand
GGGCGGTGACACCAACCGCGCGCCCCGCTTATTAGGGAGCCTTACCCGGCGGAGAAGCAAAACTGCGGCCGGAGCCCCCGCGGGAAAAGACAAACGCCAAAGCCCAAAGGATCAACAAAAGCTGCCTTTCTCTCCGCATGGGGGCGACCCGATTTTCGGAGTTTGGCCGTTTGGCTTCTGGAATTTACTTCGCCGGCAGCGGCTTGAGCAGCGAAAATTTTCCGCTCGCGGCGGGCGCGATCACCCGGCGGCGAAACAAGGCGATCCGCACGTCCTCGCCCAACACCCGCGCGAGCGCAGGCCCCACTTCCGGCGCAGCCTCATGGTCGGCCACATAATGAAAATCCCAGCGCCTGTCGCCGGTCTGCACCAGCGACCAGTGCCAGCAGGAAAAGCTTTCGGGCAGCACGGCGTCGATCTCGTGCGCAGACACCAGCGAGCCGTCGGGCCGGAAATACAAATCGCGCTCGCGGCCCAGCAGGCGGAAGCCGGCCGGCAGTTTTTGCACGATGTCGCCCGTGTGGTAACGCAGGAGCGGCATGGCCTCGCGGTCGCGCGTGGTCACGTAGATTTGAAAAACGTCCGGCAGGTTTTCGCGCCACGGCGCGAGTTCGATGAACGCATTGGCGTCGATCACCCGTGAATCATCCTGGAACGCGCCGCCGACGAAAAGATAGCCAGCCTCGGTCGAGCCGTAGAGATCGACCTGCGGCGCCGGAAACGCCGCGGCGATGCGCCGGCTGTGCGAAAGACTCGCCTTGCCGTAGGTGAGGATGACCACGCGCAGGCTGGGCACGCGCACCTTGCGCCGGAGAGCCGCGCGCGCGAGCAGCGAAAGGTAGACCGGCTCGCCTTCGAGGATCTCGGGTTGCACGGCCTGCACCTCAAGGACAATGCGATCCCACTCGCTCTCGGGAAAGGCAAACGGGTCGCTCGTGAGATTGAGATACACCGTGCCGTCGAAATAGCGGTGCGGAAACGGGTGGTCCTCGTACGGACAGATGTTGCTCGAACAGCCGACGGGCGCGAGCACGCACTTGCGGTAGGACCGGTGCGCGAATGGCGCGAGCAACGGATGCGCCTCGTAGGCGCGTCGCGTCTGCGCGGCCCACCAGCCGTCCTCCATGATGACGGTCATCGGGCCGGCGGTGGTGCCGGCGGTGCTCTCGTATTCGTAACGCTTGTCCTGCAGGCCGCGCTCGATGGCGCGGTAATCGGCAAAAAACGCCTGGTGCCCGCGCTCGACGATTTCCTTTTTCGAAAGCGCCGGGATTTCGCGGTAACACGACCACTGCAGCGGCTCGGAATGCAGCGGGAAGCGCTGCGCATAAAGCGGGCTGCGCCCGTAAATCCTGCGAATCTCCGTCTCCAGCGGCGCGGGCAAAAACTCCGCGTGCGCGGAACAGAGCGCAGCGGGGTTGTTGGCGAACGTCGGGGCGGGCATAAGGTTAAAGACGACAACTAAGCCCGGCTGGTGACGAAGTCAAACAGCGCGGCGTGACGCAGCCGCCGCGCATTTGAGATCTCAGATCTGAGATTTCAGATGGCGAAGCTCCGACCAAACCGGCAGGAAATGCAGCAGCGCGTTGAGCACGAGCGCGTGGGTGATCCGGCCGGCGCGCGCCAGCGCATAAACCTCGTCCACCGGCAGGACACTGACGGCGATCTCCTCGTCACGATCCCACTGGGTGGCCGTAGCGAGCGTGGCATGCTCGACGAGCACGATGTGGCAGGTGTTGTTTTGAATCGCGGGGTTGGGATGCACACGGCCGATGACGCGCGCATTTTTTCCGGAATAACCGGTTTCTTCGCGCAGTTCGCGCAGGCCGCCGGCCACGGGATCTTCGCCGCGCTCCAGCACGCCGCCGGGAATCTCCAGCGAGAAATCATTGGTGCCAAAGCGAAACTGGGTGACGAGCACGAGGCGGTGGTCGGGCGTGAGCGCGAGGACATTCACCCAGTCCGGCACGTCGAGGACGATGAAGTCGCGTTCGCGGCCGCGGCGCGGGTGGCGGTAGTGCGCCCGGCGCAGGTCGAAAATGGGCGTGGCGGCGAGCGATTCTTCGCGGAGTTTTTCCCAGCGGGCAGGCGCGGCTTCGGAGGAGCTCATGTTTTCACGGGCAAAAAAAACGCCTCCTCAATGAATCGAGGAGGCGCGATGAAAAAATTTGCCGGTTACTGTGATTTGGTCGGCAGGTTGATCTTCTGGCCGACCTTGAGGCGCTTTGGATCCACATCAGGATTGGCCGCTTTGAGATCGGCGAGGGAAATGCCGTTGGCGCGGGCGATTTTGGCGAGGCTGTCACCCGATTTGACCGTGTAGGTGCCATCGGAGGAAACGGTGCCGGGAGCGGAACCTTCGCCCGCCGGGGCCGACTTGCCCTTGGCGGCCTTGGGAGCCGGCTTGGCCGACTCCTGCAGCTTGGCGATGGATGCATCGATGCTGCCGAACTTGGAGGTGATTTGGTCGAAATCACCGCGCAGGGAGTCGTTCAGTTTGCTGATGCTGGAATTTGCCGTCTGCGCCGTCTGCGCAGCCGAATTAGCGGTGCTCTCAATGGTGTCGATCTTGGCGATCTCGTCACTGTCCGCGGCGATGGCCTTGCTGGCGCCGGAGGCTTTGACGAGCGCAAAGCAGGCAACCGCCAGCGCAATTACGCCTACAAGCACACCTGCGATGGGCAGGTAGTTACTGTTATTTTCACGTGAGATGGTATCCATGAGAGTTAAGTCGGAGAAAGGTTGTAAGTGGGTGGATGTAGGTGGATTTGCAGGGCATGGCAAGCAGAGATTATACTGATGTAGATATGGGGCGAAGGTTGACAGAACGTTGACACAGCGGGGAAAGGCGTGAGTCTGCCCCTTCGCATAACGGGGTGTAGCTTAGCCTGGTAGAGCGCCTGGTTTGGGACCAGGAGGTCGCAGGTTCGAATCCTGTCGCCCCGACCATGCTTCGCTCCTTTTAGGAGCTACGCATGGCACGGCCATGGCCCTGCAACTTGTCCGCCGTAGCCTTAGCAAAGGCGGAAGCTCGCCTGATGGCCTAGCTTAAGCCAATGCTGGCCAAATTTCATCCGGCATGCTCAATCATTGTCCACGCATTGGTAAACGAAATGTTTTTCGTGGCAGCCAAATCACCTGTTAGTCGAAATTTGCCTGGAACCATCCTGCTTTAAAAACGTTAAGCTATCCGCACATACTGACCTAACCGTCCTTTCTTTCATGCCAAAATTTCTCCCTTATTTCCACCTTGCCCTTGGTATAATCGCCGCGACCGGCATCAGCGGATGCCATCCTTCCTCCAGCGGGAACAAGGCGGGCAATGCCGTGCCGGTGGT
>DASYOA010000092.1:0-3530 GCA_036008265.1 Opitutaceae bacterium | reverse complement strand
CTCGTCTGGTCGGGAGTGTTCTCCGGCGCGTCGGGATTGGTCTCCACAAACCGGTTGGGTGGCGGCGGGGGCGGTTGTTTCAATTCCTGCGGCGCGAGCTGGATATTGAACTGCCTGGCGCTCGGCTGGCCGGTGAATTTTCCATCGGATTTGCCGTGGATGTTATTGAGCGCCCAACCGAAAAGCAGCAGCGAAGGCCCCCAAAGAATGAAGGTGAGAATGAGGCCGACGATGACCGATTGTTTTTCCTCATCCTGCCAAAAACGCGGCCCGCCCCGGCGTTCCGGCGCGGAGGTTTCTGGTTCGAGTAATCGGTTCATTGAAGTGATATTGAATTCAGGAGACCCACCCGCGTCAAAATTTGTTTCGTTTCTTCGACCGGCAGGCCCATAATATTTGTAAATGAGCCCCGCCAGCCGGCGATGATCAGCTCCCGGCCCTCCTGGATGCCATAGGCGCCGGCCTTGTCGAGGGGGTTGACGATACCGAAGTAGGCATCAATGACCGCATCGTCGAAATTCTTGAACGTCACCTCGCTGGTCACGCCTTCATCGAGCTGCAGCCGATCGCAAGCGCGGCGCAAGGCGAGGCCGGTAAAAACCGTGTGCGTGCGGCCGGCGAGGCGCTTGAGCATGGCGCGTGCGTCCGCCAGGTCGCGGGGTTTGTTGAGCACGGTCTGGTCGATGAAGACAGTCGTGTCCGCGCCCAGCACAAATGCCGCGGGGCGGCGCGCGGCGACCCAATCGGCCTTGAGCGCGGCGTTATGGGCCACCATCGCGCGCGGGTCGGCATCCGGCGCCTCATGTTCGGTGACCTCCGCCGGCACTATGTCGAAGGCCAGTCCCATCCCGGCCAGGAGTTGCTGGCGGCGGGGCGAAGCGGAAGCGAGGACCAGGCGCGCTTCGCTCACGGCGCCTTCTCCTGTAGAATCTCCCTCACCTCGCCCTTGGCCCGCGCCAGTTCGACGCGGCTCAGGTTGTATTGATAAACGGCGTCGTTGAGGCCGTCCTCGGCGACGGTGAGGCCGTTTTGCGCATCGATGACTTCCTGGTTGTCGGCCACGCCCTGTTTGAAACGCAGGCTGGCCAGGCGCAACTGCTCATCGGCCAGCTGGAAACTTTTTTGGGCGAGGGCGATTTGCGCAAAACGCGAACGCGCGTCCTGGATCGCGAGCCGGACTTCCGATGAAACCTGGGTGGTGAGATCGCGCAGGCTGCGCTCCTGTGCGCGCAAATGGGAAAGCGCGGCCCGCCGGTCGGCCCGGGCCTTGAGGCCGTCGAAGATGGGCAGGTCAAATTCCACACCGGCCAGCCACTCCTCCTTCGCACTGCCGTCGAAAGCGCGCAACTGGGCCTGGCCGTAATCGCCCACCAGGCTGAGCGTGGGCAGGTTCTCGTATTTCGCGGCCAGCACATCCTGCTGGTTTTGCTTCAGCAGGCTTTTTCCACTCAGGTAGTCGGGACGCACCGCGAAGGCATGCTGTTCCGTGCCCACATCAAACTCCGTCGCGTCCACCTGCTGCACGGAAAAATCGGCCAGCTTGAGCGGCTGACCCAGGTCGAGATCGAGCAGACGCTTGAACTGCAGTTCGCTCTGGTAAACGGTCGTGTCCTGTTGCAGGCGCGCCTGCTCGTCGGTGGCGAGTTCGGCCTCGGCGCGGGTGACGTCGATCTGCGTGGCCACGCCGGCGTGCAACTGGGCCTGCGCGAGGTCGAGCAACGATTTGTCGCGCGAGAGGTTGGAATCGAGCACATCGATGCGATGCAGATCGTGCAAGTGGGTGAAATAGGCATCCGCCACCACCGCGAGCACGGATTGCAACGTGGCCTGATAATCGAGCTGGGCCCCCTTCACGGCCGTGCGCGCCGAGCGGTAGTTTTCAATCTGCGACGGATCGAGCAGGTTATAGTTGGCCGTGAGCAGGCCATTGAAGCGATTACCCGGGCCGCTCTGCACGAGCACGGCGCTCTGGGTGCTGACGATGAGCGCGCGCTGCTGGCTCGCCGAGAAGGCGACCTGCGGCAGGAGATTCACCCGTTGCTGGTTCGCAGCTTCAACGGCCTGCGCCACGGCCTCGCGACTGAGCAAGGCGGTGACGTTGGCGTGCTCGACCGCCGCCAGGGCCTGGTCGAGCGTGAGGTCGACGGGCGCATCAGCGCGGGCGATGGCCACCGCGGCCGCCAGGGGCAGGACAAACTTTAACAACTTCATGGAACGCATGACGTAGAATCGGACAGAAAAGCTCATTTCATTCAGGGAATGTTCTCAAACTGCAAAGCTATAGCGCTCGCGCTCGGAAGTTGTCAGCGCACCATTTCTCCTTCACGTTGGCCAGCTTAACGTCGCATGCGCCTCGGCCTCGCCCAACTCAATACCACCGTCGGTGACCTCGCCGGCAACCGCCGCAAGATCCTCGACGCCTACGCCGCACTCGTGGCGCAAGGCGCGGAACTCGTCGTTTTTCCCGAACTCGCCGTGTGCGGCTATCCGCCCCGCGATTTGCTCTTCAAGCGCCGCTTCGTGCCGGACGTAGAATCCTCGCTCGCCGAGATCGCCGCCGCCGTGGGCGACGTGCCCGCGCTCGTGGGCTTTGTTGAAACCAACACGAGCGGCCAGGGCCGTCCGTTCTCCAACGCCGCCGCGTTCTGCCACCGCGGCGAAATCGTCCTGATTGCGCGCAAATGCCTCCTGCCGACCTACGACGTGTTCGACGAAGACCGCTATTTCGAGCCCGCCGCGGCGCCGCGCACCATCGCATTCGCCGGGAAAAAAATCGGCGTCACCATTTGCGAGGACATCTGGACGCATCCGACCATTGCCACCCGCCGGCTCTACCACGGCCTCGATCCCGTCAAACTGCTCGCGACGGAAGGCTGCGACCTGATGGTGAACCTTTCGGCGAGCCCCTGGCACCACGGCAAGGGCCACTTGCGCCAGACGCTCGTCACCGACGCCGCCCGCGCCCTCGGCTGCCCGGTCGCCTACGTCAACGCCATCGGCGGCAACGACGAACTCATCTTCGACGGACGCAGCCTCGTGACCGATGCGCAAGGCCGGATTTGCGCTGAACTCGCCGCCTTCTCCGAGGAACTGCGCGTGGTCGACACGGCCTCTTGCCCCTCGCCCCTCGCCTCTCCGCCCCACAACGACGACAGCCCGGCCGATATTTTCGCCGCCCTCGTCCTCGGCCTGCGCGACTACGCCGGCAAGAGCGGTTTCAAAAACGCGCTCGTCGCCCTCAGCGGAGGCATCGACTCCGCCGTCGTCGGGGTGATCGCCGCCGCGGCCTTCGGCCCGAAAAACGTCACCGGCGTTTCCCTCCCCTCGACCATCTCCTCCCAGCATTCGCGCGACGATGCCCGCGAACTCGCCGAAAACCTCGGCGTCCGCTTCGAGACCGTCGCGATTGCCGATGCGGTGGCCGCATGCGAAGCCGCGCTTGCGCCCATCTTCGCCGGCCGCCCGCGCGACATCACCGAGGAAAACATCCAGGCCCGCGTGCGCGGCGTGCTCATGATGGCGCTCTCGAA
>DASYOA010000091.1:0-4623 GCA_036008265.1 Opitutaceae bacterium | reverse complement strand
ATTTTTCGTGGTCTGCTTGAGGCCGAGGGATACGCGTTCCTTTTCGCGGTTCACCTCGATGATCATGACCTGCACTTCTTCACCCTGCTTGAGCATTTCGCTCGGGTGCGAGATGCGACCCCAGCTCATGTCGGTGATGTGAAGGAGGCCGTCCATGCCATCGAGGTCGATGAACGCGCCGAAATCGGTGATGTTCTTGACCACGCCCTTGCGGGTCTGGCCGGGCTGGATCGAGTCAAGGAGCGCGCGGCGCTTGTCGGTGCGCTGCTGCTCGATGAGCTCGCGGCGGGAAAGAATGATGTTCTTCCGGTCGAGATTGATTTTGAGAACCTTGAAATCATAGGTCTGCCCCATGTATTGGTCGAGGTTCTTGGGCGGCTGGGTGTCGATGTGCGAGGAAGGCAGGAAGGCGTCCACGCCGATGCTGACGATGAGGCCGCCCTTGACCTTGCCGCGGACGCGGCCGGAAACGACCGAGCCCTCGGGGGCCTTGGCGAGGATGTTTTCCCAGTTCTTCTTTTGTTCGGCTTTGTCGAACGAGAGGATGGGATTACCGTTTTTGTCCTCGAGCTTCTCGAGGAACACCTCGATCTGCGAGCCGACTTGCAGCTCGCCGAGGTCGGCGAATTCGGAGGCGGGAATGATGCCTTCAGCTTTGCCGCCGATGTCGACGACAACTTCATTCTGGCCAATTTCGGTGATGGTGCCGGGGATGATCGCGCCTTCCTTCAATTTGTCGAAGGAGGACTGAGCCAGCAGCTCTTGCATGATTGAACTCATGGGTGAAAACGATGTGCCGCCGCCTGCTCCAAGGCGCCGGTCCACCGCGATGGCCTTGCGGCCGTGGGTTGATGGTTGAACTATAGGTTAAGGGTCGGCGGGAACAGTGCGGCGTCGCCAACCTGACCGATGAAAATGCCGCGAACGGTTAAAATCCCCTGCCCGGCCGCCCGGGGCAAGCGAAAAATCAATCACTTATGCGCTGCCAGATGCCGCCCGATGGTGGCAAAAAACTCCTCATAAACCGGCGAATCGCGCAATAACGTGGAGGTACCCATCCCGGGATGCTGGTTCAGATCGCTTTGCACCAGTTCATGCATCACTGCGTCCACCTGCGTGCCGCCGTCCGCCGTGGACGAAAAATGCGCCTCAATCTGGAGCTGTCGGGCGCCATTCATCGAACCTTCGCCGCCCGTCTCCACACTGCTCAACGCCTCGATCACACCCTGGGCCGGGCCGCCGCGCACATAACCATAGCCCATTTCATCCAACGCGGCGCGCGCGGCCATGTAGGTCGTGTGCTCGTCCGCGGCGAAGACGCGGGACTTCGGCTGCGGCGCCACGAACGGCGCACGGATTTGCTCCGACACGGAGTCGCAACCGGACAGCACGAGGCAGAACAGGCCAAAAAGTAAAAGCGCGGGTTTCATGGTTTTTATTAAATTAGTCAGGCAGGCCTGCCACGCCTTAGCCCCTAGCTTGTCGAAGGGGCGGAGGCGGGTTGCTGCTGCGAGATGCAATGGAGTGTGCCCAAGCCCCAGGCCAAGTCGAGACAGTCGATGGGGATGATCTCGCGGCCGGGGAAACAGCCAGCGAGCACTTCGGCGGCTGCGGCGTCGCGGCGCGGCTGGCGGAACGCGGGCATGAGCACCGCGCCGTTTATCACCAGAAAATTGGCATAGCTCGCCGGCAATGGCTGCCCTTCGCAATAACACGGCTTCGGCATCGGCAGTTCGGCCAGCGTAAATTTTTTCCCGGCAGGCGTGCGCATCGACTTCAGCCGCTCCAGATTTTCATAGAGGACTGGATAGTTTTTGCCGTGCCGGTTTGTTTCGACCACGGTCACAATGCCGTCGGCGCGAAAAAAACGGGTGAGGTCGTCGACGTGCCCGTCGGTGTCGTCGCCGACGATCCCGTCGCCGAGCCAGAGGATCGTGTGCACGCCGAGATAGTCGCGGAGGTTTTGCTCAATTTGCGCCTGCGTGAGCTGCGGGTTGCGGTTTTTATTGAGCAAGCACGCCTCGGTCGTGAGCAGCAGGCCGGCGCCGTTGACGTCGATGGATCCGCCTTCGAGCACCATGGCGTTCGCGAAGCGCCGCAGGCCGAGCGCGGTGGCGATGCGGGAGGGAATTTTATTGTCGAGGTCGTAGGGCGGATATTTGCCGCCCCAGGCGTTGTAGCACCAATCGGTGACCGCGACTTCGCCGGTGCGCTCGTTCTTCACAAAAATCGGGCCGTGGTCGCGGCACCAGGCATCGTTGGTCGGATGATCGAAGAATTCAACGTTCGCCAGCTCGGCCTTCGCCTGGTTGATGAGCAACTGCGCGCGTTTCTGCAGCGGGCGCGCGAGGTTGATGCGCACTTTTTCTCGGCGGCTGAGATGCGCCACGATTTCGGCGAACTTCGCCGGGATGGGCCGGAAGTGCCGTGGCCAGGTTTGCCGGTTGTGCGGCCACGAGAGCCACACGGCCGATTGGGGCGCCCACTCGGCGGGCATGCTAAAACCAAGGGCGGCAGGCGTGGACGCGACGGACATGACTCAGCCAAGATAACGTTTCGTCAGGCCGCTGTAGGCGTCGATGCGGCGGTCGCGCAGGAACGGCCAGTGCGTGCGGGTCGAGTCCACTTTCGCGAGGTCGATGGGCACAAGGAGAACTTCGTCTTTCTTTGCGCCGGCCTTGGCGATAACCTGGCCGCTCGTGTCCGCGACGAAGCTCTGACCCCAGAACTCGATGCCGGCGCCGCCGGCCAGCTTCTCGTGGCCGACGCGATTGGTCACGGCGATGTAGCAGCCGTTGGCCACGGCATGCGCACGCTGCACGAGGTCCCACGCGCTATGCTGGCTGGCGCCATATTCCTTCTTTTCCTTCGGGTGCCAGCCGATGGCCGTCGGATAGAAAATAATTTCCGCGCCTTGCAGCGCCGTCAGCCGCGCGCCCTCGGGATACCACTGGTCCCAGCAGATGAGCACCCCGATCTTGCCGAACCTCGTCTGCCACGCGCGGAAGCCGGTATCGCCGGGCGTGAAATAAAATTTCTCGTAGTACAGCGGGTCGTCCGGGATGTGCATCTTGCGGTAGATGCCGAGGAACTTGCCGTCCGCGTCGATGATCGCCGCGGTGTTGTGGTAGAGGCCGCTCGCGCGCTTCTCGAAGAGCGAGGCGATCATGACCACGCCGTGCTTCTTGGCGAATCGCTGGAATACTTCCGTGCTCGGCCCGGGAATGGTCTCGGCCAGCTTGAAATTCTTATGGTCCTCGCTCTGGCAGAAATACTGCGAACAAAACAACTCCTGCGTGCAAATGATGTTTGCGCCCTTTTTCACCGCGCTTTCGGCGAGCGTGAGGGTTTTCTTCAGGTTGGCCGCAGGGTCCGCTTCACAAGTATGCTGGAGAAGGCCGAGGATGATTTTGCTCATGGGGAGGAATTCACCGCGGAGACGCGGATGACACTGAGCAAATCATCCATTTCGAACAATGGCCAGAACTGGTTTATCGCTCCGCGCTCCCTGCGCCTCCGCCGTAAATCCTATTTTGATCAATAAACGACCTTGTTCAACGGATACTCGACGATGCCTTCGGCGCCGAGGCGTTTGAGTTCCGGGATGATTTCGCGCGCGACGCTCTCGTCGATGATGGTTTCGAGTGCGACCCAGTCGGGATTGCTGAGCGGCGAGATGGTCGGGTTGCGCAGCGCGGGTATGGTCTTGATAATGGCATCGAGGGCTTTTTTGGGCGCGTTCATCTTGAGGCCGACCTTGCTCTCGGCCTCGAGCGCGCCGCGCAGGAGCAGCGCGATGGTCTCGATTTTTTTGCGCTTCGCGGGATTGGCCCAGCTCTTTTTGTTGGCGATGAACTTGGTGTTGGTCTCGAGGAGCGTATCCACGATGCGAAGCTTGTTCGCGCGCAGCGACGAGCCGGTCTCGGTGATATCCACGATGGCATCGACCAGGTCGGGCACCTTCACCTCGGTGGCGCCCCACGAGAACTCAACCTCGACGGAAATTTTCTTCTCGGCAAAGTAGCGGCGCACTGTGTTGACGAGCTCGGTGGCAATGCGTTTGCCGGCGAGATCCTCGGGTCGTTTGATGGGCGAGGCTTCAGGCACGCAAAGCACCCAGCGGGATTTTTGCACCGAGGCCTTGCTGTAAATGAGATCACACACCTCGACGACGTCGGATTCGTTTTCCTTGATCCAGTCGAGGCCCGTGAGGCCGCAGTCGAAAAAGCCATGTTCCACGTAACGGCTGACTTCCTGCGCGCGCACGAAGCGTCCATCGAGCTCGGGGTCGTCGATTGCGGGCGTATAGGAACGCGAACTCGAAGTGATTTTCCAACCTGCCTTGGCAAAAAGACTTTTGGTGGATTCCTCGAGACTGCCTTTGGGCAGGCCGAGCATAAGTAATGGCGGGGATGCAGACACAGGGCCTAGGGAGCCGCCGCGCAGGGGTGCGTTCAAGAAAATTCGCGGCCCTGCGGCTTTGGAAACGAGGCATTTACATGGCGTTAAGTTTCTTTTGACAATCGGCGAAGGAATTGTAAAAATATAATTCAAGTAGTTATAACACCCTATGTGCGCCGCCATTCGCTCTGAGCCAAAACCGCTAATTCTTGTCGTCGAAGA
>DASYOA010000090.1:0-1783 GCA_036008265.1 Opitutaceae bacterium | reverse complement strand
GCGCATAAGCAAGGAGTTAAGCGCAAAGACACCAAGAAGCAAAGGCCAGTATTTCATGTTTCATGAGAGCGGCACGTGCGGGAGTTTATTCCCACGCCAGTGGCGCAACGCCACTGGCGATTTGAGATTTGAAATCTGAGATTTGAGATTGACCACCCCTCACCGCGCCAGCCGGCGATACTTGATGCGGTGCGGTCGGTCGGCATCGGCGCCTTTACGGCGGCGGTAATCCTCGAGGTAGCTCGAATAATTTCCCGGCCACCAGTGCACGGTACTGTCGCCCTCGAAAGCCAGGATGTGCGTGGCGACGCGGTCGAGAAACCAGCGGTCGTGCGAAACGACGACCGCGCAGCCGGCAAAATTCTCCAGCGCATCCTCGAGCGCGCGGATGGAGTTCACGTCGAGGTCGTTGGTCGGCTCGTCGAAGAGGATCACGTTGGCGCCGCTCTTGAGCAGGCGCGCGAGGTGCACGCGGTTGCGCTCGCCACCGGACAGCACGCCGACTTTTTTCTGCTGGTCGGCGCCGGTGAAGCCGAACTGCGCGACGTAGCCGCGGGCATTCACCTCGCGGCCGCCGAGCTTCAGGATTTCCTCGCCGTCGCTGATGGCCTGGAAAATCGTCGCGGCACCGGGCAGCGCGTCGCGCGACTGGTCGACGTAGGCGAGCTTCACGGTTTCGCCGACCCGCAGCGCGCCGGCATCGGGTTTTTCCAGGCCGAGGATGAGCCTGAAGAGCGTGGTCTTGCCCGCGCCGTTGGGGCCGATGACGCCAACGATTCCGCCCGGCGGCAGCGAGAAACCGAGATTTTCGAAAAGCACATTGTCGCCGTAGCTCTTGGTCAGACCCTTGGCCTCGACCACGAGCCCGCCGAGGCGCGGGCCGGGCGGGATGAGCAGCTCGAACTCGCGCTCTTTTTCGGCGACGTTTTCCTTGAGCATGGTTTCGTAGGCGGTGATGCGCGCCTGCGACTTCGCCTGGCGGGCCTTGGCCGACTGGCGGATCCACTCGAGCTCGCGCGCCATCGCCTTCTGGCGGCGGTCCTCCGTGCGCTGCTCGACGGCGCCACGGCGCTGCTTCTGTTCGAGCCACGACGAATAATTTCCCTGCCACGGGATGCCGTGGCCGCGGTCGAGCTCGAGGATCCACTGCGCGACGTTGTCCAAAAAATAACGGTCGTGGGTCACCGCGATGACGGTGCCCTCGTAACGCGCGAGGTGCTGCTCGAGCCAGTGCACGCTCTCGGTGTCGAGGTGGTTGGTCGGCTCGTCGAGCAGCAGGATGCCCGGCTTTTGCAGGAGCAGTCGCGCGAGCGCGACGCGCCGGCGCTCGCCGCCGGACAGGTTGTCCACGATTTGTTCGCCGGACGGGCAGCGCAGCGCATCCATGGCCTGCTCGACCTGCGAGGCGGTGTCCCACGCCCCGAGGCGGTCGATCTCCTCCTGCAGTTCGCCCTGCTGCGTGAGGATTTTTTCCTTCGCGGCCTCGTCCGCCTCGTCATTTAATTTGTCCCACGTGGCATCGTAAGCCGCGACGAGGTCGGTGAGTTTTTTCACGCCCTCCTCGACGCAGGCGCGCACGGTCACGCCGGCGGGCAGCGCCGGTTCCTGCTCGAGCAGGCCGGTGGCATAGCCCGGCTCAAAGTGCACGCGGCCCTCAAAGTCCGTGTCGCGCCCGGACAAAATCCGCAGGAGCGAGGATTTGCCGGAGCCGTTGAGGCCGAGCACGCCGATTTTCGCCCCGAGGTAAAACGACAGCGAGATGTCGCGGAGGATTTCCTTGCGC
>DASYOA010000089.1:0-2951 GCA_036008265.1 Opitutaceae bacterium | reverse complement strand
TCGATCGTGTGTCTGTTCATTTTTTCTTTGCTGCGCCCGGCTCAAATGATCGCGCCCAAGAAATCCGCAACCTGGAGCGATGTGCTCGGCGGCCTCAGGTTCGTGTTCAAGACCCGGCTGCTCCTTTCGGCGGCCAGCCTCGATCTCTTTGCCGTGCTGCTGGGAGGAGCGACGGCCCTCCTGCCGGTGGTGGCGAAGGATATCTTGCATGTGGGGCCAGTAGGATTCGGCTGGCTGCAGGCCGCGCCTTCCATCGGGGCCATCAGCATGGCTTTCGTCACCGCTCATTTGCCGCCGTGGCGCCATGCCGGGCGCGTGCTGCTCGGCGCGCTCACCGGTTTCGGATTGGCCATCATTGTCTTCGGCTTTTCACGGAATTTCTGGCTGTCGATGTCGATGCTGGTGCTGACGGGCGTGTTTGATAACCTGAACGTCGTCATCCGTCAGACATTAGTGCAGTTCATCACCCCCGACGAGATGCGCGGGCGCGTGACTTCGGTGAATTTCATTTTCATCGGCTCTTCAAACCAACTGGGTGCCTTTGAATCCGGCCTGACGGCGCAGTTCTTCGGCACGGTTCCGTCGATCGTCGGGGGCGGCGTGGGCACCCTCCTTGTCGTGCTGGCGGTAATGAAACTGTCCCCGCCGTTGCGCCGGCTGGGGCGGCTGGAGGAGATTCAGCCCGCACCGGCTTGAACGAACGTTGATGCAGCGGCCCCTGGTCTTGCGTCGGGCAATCAAAACAGTTCGCGCTGCTGCAAGGCCGCACGTTTCTCCGGATCGAGCGCGCTCAACGCGAGCATCTGCGCCGGGCTCAGTTCCGCCAGCCACGGTTCACGGGCGAGCGAGGCGAGCAGCAAGGCGCCGGCCAGCGCGTCGTAGAGCGCGGCATGGTAGCGGCGGCGCGGCGGCGGACAATGCACGGCGGCCAGCGCATCGAGTTCCACCTGCAGCCCGCAGGCGGCGACGAGATCGGTCAGTTTCAACGAAACCAGCCGCGGATAAAGCTGCGCGTAGAGCGCGCCCGTGTCGATCCACGGCCCCCACTCGGCCAGGCTCTCACCCGGCCGCGAGAAATCGGGCGAGCGGCGCGGATAGGGCCAGGCGGCCTTGAGCAGAGCATTTTCCACCCCGGCGTAGTGCGCGGCCAGCGGGCCCCGCTCGCGCCGGCTCGCAAAAAAATCGAAATCATCCGCAAACGGCGCCTGCGCCACCAGGTCGTTTTCACGCAATCCGTGCATCGCCGTCTCCTCGGCCCGCACCCGGCCGGTCGCGCGGCAAAGCCGGGTTTTGGTCTCCACCACGCGGTCGCCGAGCACCGCAACGACACCGTATTCAAGGATGCCCGTGGCGTGGCTGCCTTCGAAATCGACGAAAAAAACCGGTTGCTCGACCCAGCGCATGCGGGGATTTTTGCACCCGAAAGCCGCAAAGGTCACGAAGCGAATCATGCCGGACGGCGAAGCAGGCAGTAATTGGTATTTAGTAGTTGGGATTTGGTATTTAGTAGTTGGTATTGAGGCGTTGGTTGGTCGATATTTGACGCCAACAGGGCTGACGACCGACCTCGCATTGAATCTTTGGGTAAAAACCAAATACCAACTACGAATTACCAACCACTGCAGAGAGAGCATGAATCTCGACTCCTACCGCACCTTTGCCCTCGAACTCGCTGAAAAAAGCGGCGAGTTCATCCGGCCGTTTTTCGCCAACCCCGGCCTCGTGGTGGAAACGAAAGCCGATCTTACGCCCGTGACACAGGCCGACCGTGGCGCGGAAGAACTCATGCGCGCGCTCATCCGCAAGAAGTTTCCCAACCACGGCATTCTCGGCGAGGAGTTCGGCGAGGAAAACGCCGCCGCGGAATTCGTGTGGGTGCTCGATCCGATCGACGGCACGAAATCCTTTGCCAGCGCCTGCCCGCTCTTCGGCACGCTCATCGCGCTGCTCCACCGCGGCCAGCCCGTGCTCGGCGTCATTCACCAGCCGGTCTTGCGGCAACTCCTGCTCGGCGACGGCATGGCGACCACGTTCAACGGCCGACCCGTGCGCTGCCGCGCCACCGCGCACATCGAGGACGCGACCCTGCTCACGAGCGACCCGCTCAACCCGGCGAAATATCAGAACGGCGCCGCTTTCGACTCGCTTGTGCGCCGCGCAAAACTCGTGCGAACGTGGGGCGACTGCTACGGCTACCTGCTCGTCGCCAGCGGTTGGGCCGATGTGATGTGCGACCCGGTCATGAATCCCTGGGACATCGCCGCGCTCGTGCCGGTCATTCGCGGCGCGGGCGGCGTCATCACTGACTGGCAGGGACGCGACCCGGTGAAGGCGAAATCCATCGTGGCCGCAGCCACCCCCGCCCTGCACGCGGAAGTCATCGCGGCGTTGAACGCGTAATGCGTAGCGAAAAATAAATCTGTCGCGCTGAAGTCGCTGCACCAGCCATTGCAGCCGGAGTCGCGACCTGCGCCGGCCAAAGTTACTTCGGCTATTTTATTTTTTGCAAATGACTGGCCGCATGACATGAGCCTGCGCTTAAATCAAAGGTCATTTTTGAGAAAAAATTAACGCTATCATTTAACGATAAAAATGCCGGCAACATCGATTTGCCGCAAACCGGCATTAGCGTGACCTCCTCCCTTGTTAGAATACCCCCTCCCCGTTATCCCGGGTTCTCACCATTGCCGTGAAGAACCTTTGTTAGAATGCCCCCGCTAGATCCAGAAACAGTAATATAGAACCCATCAAGCGTTATGAAATTAGAGAAACGTATTGTTAAAACCCTCGCTGCATTTGCACTCATTTGCGGCTTATCCGTCTCGGCCCATGCCCAAATCGGCAGCGGCTGGACCCCCGACAACGAAACCTACATCGCCCAAAATTCGTCTGGCACCACCACCACGGCCATTTCTGGCGGATTTGAATTCACGATTCCCACCGAAACGGGC
>DASYOA010000088.1:0-2390 GCA_036008265.1 Opitutaceae bacterium | reverse complement strand
CCACGGCTTTTGCGCTTGGCCCGGGATTGGGCACAGAGGCGGAGGCGCGTGCGCTGGTGGAGGAAGTTGCCAGACTGGCCCGGATGCCGCTGCTGCTCGATGCCGATGCGCTACAACCTTCGGTGCTGGCCGCGACGACGGGAGAACGCGTCGTGCTCACGCCGCATGAGGGTGAGTTTGAGCGCATCAATCACGGCGCGGAACTTCACGCCTTTTGCAAAAAAACCGGCATGGTCGTTGCGCTCAAGGGCTCGACGACGCGAATCTGCGACGCGGAGGGCGCGGTTTATCACAGCTTTTTTGGCGGGCCGGTGCTGGCACGCGGCGGCAGTGGCGACCTGCTGGCCGGACTGATCGGCGGATTACTCGCGCAGACGCCGGCGGAACCGCTGCTCGCGGCAGCCCGCGGCGTGGCGTGGCATGGGCTGGCGGCGGACGCGCTCGCGCGCGCGCATGGCCAGGTGGCGGTGCAGACAACGCAACTGCTCGATTTTCTGCCGGGGGCATTGAGGGAGATCGATGCATGAGCGAGGAGCTGACCGAGCGGCAGGCGTTTTTGATTTTGAATGCGCTGCCCAATATCGGGCCGATCACGACGAACCGGCTGCTGGCGGAATTGGGCGGCGATCCGCGGGCGATATTTTCGACGGGATCGCGGCGGCTTGGATCGGTCAAAGGAGTGGGGCCGGTCATCGGCGCGACGCTGGCGGGCTGGCGCGATCATTTCGACCTGGCGAAGGAGGAGGAAAAAATTGCGAAGACCGGCGCGGAATTTATCACGACGCGCGATGCGGGCTATCCGCCGCTTTTGAAGGAAATCCACGATCCGCCCATCGGCTTGTATCGAAAAGGCAGTTACGCGTTTGCCCACCCCTGCCTGGCGATCGTGGGCTCGCGGCAGACGACGCTTTACGGGCAAAGCGTGGCAAAAAAACTGGGCGCGGAGCTGGCGAAGCTGGGCTTTTGCGTGGTGAGCGGGCTGGCGCGCGGCATCGACACCGCCGCGCACGAAGGGGCGTTGTCCGTCGGCGGAAAAACCGCCGCGATCCTGGGCAACGGCATCGACCTCATTTATCCACCGGAGAACCTGGAGCTGTTCCGAAAAATTACGGAGAGCGGCGCGGTCTTATCGGAGTTTCCCTTTGGCCGGCGCGCGGACAAGCAGTCCTTCGCCATGCGCAACCGCATCATCTCAGGGATCTGCGCCGGCGTTGTGGTGGTCGAGAGCGACATCTCGGGCGGTTCGATGATCACGGCGCGTTTCGCCGGCGAGCAGGGGCGCACGGTTTTTGTCGTTCCGGGGCGCATCGACCAGCCGACCAGCCGCGGTTGTCACCAGCTGATCCGCGATGGCGCGGTGCTGGTGACGGGCGTCGAGGATATTCTGCAGGACCTGAACTATCTCGACGGTCTGCGTCCGGCCGCGATCAGCGAAAAGCCGTCCGATGTCGCCGCGGGCCGGCCGGCGAATCTTACGGAAGACGAGGCGCGAGTTTACGAATGTTTCCGGGGCGGCGCGATCCTCGCGCCCGATGCGCTGGCGGCTCAGACGGGATTATCGGCGGCGCAGCTCTCCGCGACCTTGATGATGCTCGAACTCAAGCACTGCGTGGCCAAGCGCGCCGACGGAGCCTTCGAGGCGTGCTATCGTCCAGGCTCCGCCTGAACGATAAGGGCTGAAAGACTGAAAGCTGAAGGGCTGAGAAGAGTGAGACCAACCATGACGCCGAATCTGGCGCTTGGCCAGCAGGTGAACATGGACGTGGGGGCCGGACGCGCAAGCGCGAGGGCCGGTCATTTGTGCGCCGTGCATGCTTTCACGGCGTGTTCGGGATGAATTCGAAGTGAACTCCTCATGAAAATGCGCTTCAAGAAAGACCTAAACAGCATTTCCAAGCTTCTGAACATATCCCGATAGCTCATTTTGGACGATCCCGGGACGCGAGGCGGCAGCGAGATGGGCATCTCTTCGATTTTAAATTTATTGAAGTTCAACACATGCAGGCTCTCAAAAAAGAACGAATATCCCTTTGATTCCATCAGCGAGAAAAGCTCGCGGGGAATTCGATCCAAACGATAAATGCGGAAAGCCCCGGTTGAATCATATTTCAGGTCCAGCAGCAGCGTGGTCAGCACATGCGCCAACCCGGTAAGGAATTTGCGCCAGAGGCTCCAGCCCTCGAGGCTGTTGTTTTGCAGGTAGCGCGAGCCGACGGCCACGTCGGAGTCTCCCAGTCGCTGGATGATCATCGGAATATTTTCGGGCGAATGGGTGAAATCCGCGTCCATCGTGACCAGAAGTTCATAGCCATGGTCGTAGGCATACGCGATGCCGGCCTGATGGGCGGTGCCAATGCCCAGTTTGCCCGCCCGGTGCAAAATCGTCAGGC
>DASYOA010000087.1:0-7005 GCA_036008265.1 Opitutaceae bacterium | reverse complement strand
CACGGTCAGTTGACCGCGCGTTTTTTCTTTTCGCGATTTTGATTTTGCCCGCAGATAGGGCGCCGTGGGGCTGCGTTTGGTTTTGAGCAAGCCGGCCACAGGCCCTTGGTAAATCAGTTCGCCGCCATCGGGGCCGCCATCCGGGCCGAGCTCGACGATCCAATCGGCTTCGGCGAGCAGGTCGAGATGGTGCTCGATGACCACCACGGTGTGGCCCTGGCCGACGAGCGAATGGAGCACGCGGATGAGTTTTTCGCAGTCGCTCAAGTGCAGGCCGATGGTCGGTTCTTCGAGCAAATAAAGATTGCGGGGCTGGATGCCGCGGCTGCGCTCCTTGAAGCTTTGCAGGCCATGCGTGAGCTCGGTCACGAGTTTGAGGCGTTGCGCCTCGCCGCCGCTCAGGGTGGGCGAACTTTGCCCGAGCATGAGATAGCCGAGGCCGCAATCGACCATCAGGCGGCAGATTTCGCCGAGCCGCGCGTGAAAACCAAAAAACTGCGCCGCTTCCTCGAAGGTGAGCTGGAGCACCTGGCCGATGGTCTTTCCTTTCCAGGCGATGTCGGCGAGCTCCGGGCCGTAGCGCAAGCCGCCGCAAGCGTCGCACGGCAGAAAGGCGTCGGGCATGAAGGCCATTTCCAACTTGATGCGGCCCGCACCCTGGCACGTCTCGCAACGGCCGCCAGCCCTGCCGGACTTGGCGCCGCCGGCGGTGTTGAACGAGAAGCGCGAGGCCGTGTAGCCGCGCATCCGGGCTTCGGGCAGGGTGGCGAAAAATTGCCGGATCGGGTCAAAGATACCGAGGTAGGTCGCAGGTGTGGAACGCGGGGTTTTGCCGATGGGCGCCTGGTCAACCTCGATGACGGTACGAAAGGCGTTTGCTCCACTAAGCTCCGCAAACGGCAGATGAGAGTTGAGGGTTGAAAGTTGAGAGTTATCGGACCAGTTGGTGGCCTTCGCAAAGTCGCGGCCGGTGAGCTTGGCTTTTTTGGCCTTGATCGCGTGCGCGACGGCGGGATGGAGCAGGTCGCGGAATAACGTCGATTTGCCCGCCCCACTGGGACCGGCGACCATGACGAGCCGGCCGAGCGGCAGGCGCAGGTCGAGGTTTTTCAGGTTTCGAAAACAGACACCGGTGAATTCGAGCCAGCTGAGGCTGTGACCCGCCTTTGCTAAAGCTATGGCGGGCATGCCGGGGTCGCCGACCCCGGCTACAACGGGCCGATAGGTGCCACGCAACGGATGTTGAATGCCATGTTCGAGGTAAAGGCCGGTCAGCGAGGAGGGAATTTTTTTAAGATGGGCGGGCGTGCCGCTGGCCAGGAGCCGGCCTCCGTGCACCCCGGCGCCCGGGCCGAGATCGATGATGTGGTCGGCGCGCTGCATCAGTTCGTCATCGTGCTCGACGACGAGGAGGGTGTTGCCCTTGTCGCGGAGCGTTTCGAGCGTGTCGATCAGGCGGTCGTTGTCGCGCGCGTGCAGGCCGATGCTGGGCTCGTCGAGCACATAGAGGACGCCGGCGAGGTTGGTGCCGAGCTGCGCAGCGAGACGGATGCGTTGGGCTTCGCCGCCCGACAGCGTCCCGGTGGGGCGGTCGAGCGCGAGGTAGCCGAGGCCCACCTGGTCGAGAAAACGCAGGCGCTCCCCGATCTGCGGCACGATATCCTGCGTGATGAGGCGTCCGCGCGCATCGAGATCGAGGGTGCGCAGGTGGGCGAGAAGCTGGGCGGGCGTGCAGCGCAGAAGCGCGGGCAGCGAGAGCGGCGGGCGCTGGCCGCGGAAATGCAGCTTCACCGCGCGGGCGGCGCGGTTGAGCCGTTCGCCGTGGCATTGGGGGCAAGGCGTGCCGTTTTCCGCGACGTCGTCGCTTGATTCGATGCCGAAGACGCGCAACTGGGCCGCGGGGTCTTCGTCGTCTTCATCTTCCGGCTCGAGCATCCACGGAAAAATGCGGCCATGGCCGCGGCAGGCGGGGCACCAACCCTTGGGCGAGTTGAAGGAGAAATGTTTTGGATCTGGCTGGGGGAAGGACTCGCCGGTCTCGATATCGGTGCGCGTGGTGGAGAACCACGAAAGCGCCTCGCCGTTTGGCCGCAGCACAAAGCAGGAGCCTTTTCCCAAGCGAAGCGCTGTAGTCAGCACGTCCGCTGGCAAGTTCAA
Source organism: Opitutaceae bacterium (assembly GCA_036008265.1). GTDB lineage: Bacteria > Verrucomicrobiota > Verrucomicrobiia > Opitutales > Opitutaceae > DASRHD01. Next base: position 4,848 of record DASYOA010000087.1, on the reverse strand, counting down.
GGTTCCAGGTTCCCCGTTCAAGGTTTGTCTGCCCGACTTTGAACCCTGAACCTTGAGCTTTGAGGCTTGGGCTTTGGACCTTGAACTTTGAACTTTGAACCTTGAACTTTTTAAGTCCGCGACGACGACTTCGATGTCGTGTTCCTTGTAGCGGTCGAGTTTCTGGAAATCTTTCGTGCGCACAAGACGGCCATCCACGCGCATGAGTTCGTAGCCTTGTTTGGCGATCCAGGTGGCGATGGGCTGGTGATGGCCTTTGCGTCCGCGGATGAGCGGAGCGCACAGATAGAGATGTTTGGCGCGGCGGGCCGGCGGAGAGGCGAGCAGCCGGGCGAGAAGTTTCTTGAGCTGGCCGGGCGAGAGCGGCGTGACCGGCCGGTCCGTGTCGGGGTGGTGCTGCACGCCCAGGCGCGCGTAGAGGAGGCGCAGGTATTGCGCGACCTCGGTGATGGTGGCGACGGTGGACTTGCGCGAGCCGCGCGTGACGCGTTGCTCGATGGCCACGGTCGGCGGGATGCCGGTCAGTCGGTCGATGGCCGGGCGCGGGAGCTGTTCCACGAACTGCCGCGCGTAGGGCGACATCGACTCCATGAAACGGCGCTGGCCCTCGGCAAAAACGATGTCGAACGCGAGGGTGGATTTGCCTGAGCCGGAAACGCCGGTCACGACGGTGAGCTGGCGGTGCGGAATGGTGAGCGAAAGATTCTGCAGGTTGTTTTCGCGCGCGCCGATTATACTAAGTTCCCGGTTTCCGGTTCCCGGTTCAAGGTTAGCTTCATAGCGAGCGATGTCTTCTGCCGCCAACAACCCTGAACTCTGAACCTGGAACCTTGAACCTTCCCCGAGCGCCGCTCGCAGGAACGGCGACGTGGCGGTGTTGGCGGCGGCGATGTCTTCGGGCGTGCCCTCGGCCACGAAGCGGCCGCCGGCGGCGCCCGCTTCGGGGCCGATTTCCAGGATCCAGTCGGCGGACTTGAGCACGTCGAGATTGTGCTCGATGACGACGACACTGTGGCCGCGTTCGACCAGCGCGTTCAGCACGCCGAGCAGGCGTTTCACGTCGTGGCGGTGGAGCCCGGTGGTGGGTTCGTCCAGCAGCAGCAGCGCGCCCGCTTGAGCGGGATTTGAAATCTGAGATTTGAGATTTGAAATTTGCGCTTCGGCGGAGCCGAATGCGCCGAGGTATTTGACCAGTTTCAATCGCTGGGCCTCGCCGCCACTGAGGGTATTGAGCGGCTGGCCGAGGGTGAGGTAGCCGAGGCCGACTTCGACGAGGGCGGCAAGTCGTTGCTGGATCTTTTGATGTTCGGCCAAGAGCGGCAGCGCGTCGCTGATGCTCGTGGCGAGGAGGTCGGCGACCGTTTTCCCGTTCCAAGTGATGGCGAGGACCTCGGGCTTGAAGCGGCTGCCTTCGCAGGCCGGGCAGGGCACAAACACATCGGAGAGGAACTGCATCTCGACGCGTTCATAGCCGAGGCCCTGGCAATGATCGCAGCGGCCGTCGCCGCTGTTGAAAGAGAAACTCGACGGGCTGAAACCGGCGGCTTGCGCGGCGGGCGTGCCGGCAAAGAGTTCGCGGATGAGGACCCACGCCTCGGTGTAGAGCGCGGGGTTGGAGCGCGGGGTGCGTGAAAGTGGCGATTGGTCCACGAGGACGATTTCAGAAAACGCGCGGTCACCCTCGATTTTTTCAATATTGGCGGCGTCATCGGTGAGCTGATGGCGTTGCGTGAGCAGGCCCTGGTAAATGACGTTGTCGAGGAGCGTGGATTTGCCGGATCCGCTGACGCCGCTGAGGCAGACGAAGCGCTGGAGCGGCAGACGAAACGAAAGTTTTTCCAGGTTGTGTTTTGTCGCGTGGGTGAAAGACAACGCCGGATGCGCTGGAGCAACGGGCCGGCGTCGCGCGGGGAGCTCGATGCGTTCGCGACCGGAGAAATAGGCGCCGGTGATGCTTTGTGACGCGGCGGGTAATTCAGCGACGGTGCCTTGGTACACGATGTGTCCGCCGCGGCTGCCGGGCTCGGGGCCGATTTCGACCACGTGATCGGCGGCGCGGACCATGGCCTCGTCATGTTCGACGACGACGACGGTGTTGCCTGCGCGGGTGAGCGAGCGAATGATGCCAATGAGGCGGTCGATGTCGCGCGGGTGCAGGCCGACGCTCGGCTCGTCGAGGACAAAGAGCGTGTCCCGGAGCGAAGTGCCGAGACAGCTGGTGAGGTTGACGCGTTCGACTTCGCCGCCGCTGAGCGTGCGTGAAGTGCGGTCGAGCGTGAGATAACCGAGGCCGACCTGCTTGAGGTAACGCAGGCGGGTCAGGATGGAATCGTGCGCGAGTTTTGCTGAATGCGCCTCGACCGCGGATTTCGGGTCGAGGGCTGCGGATTGGGAAATCAGCGCGAGCAGTTCGCCGACGGGAAGTTGATAAAGTCCGGGCAGGGTGTGGCCGTGCCATTTCCAGCAGAGCGCCTCGGGTTGGAGGCGGGTGCTGCCGCAGTCGGGGCAGGGGTTGTAAGTGCGGTAGCGCGAGAGAAAAACACGCACGTGCATCTTGTAGGTCTTCGATTCGAGATAGCGAAAAAATCCCTTGAGACCGTACCACGCGCGGGGCCATTCCAGGCCGTTTTCGCCATAACCGGGTTCACCGTCGATGATGTAGGCTTTTTGCTCGGGCGTGAGTTCAGCGAACGGGACGTTGATCGGGATTTTTCTCTTTTTGGCGAAGGTGATCAGGTCGCGCTTCGATTCACCGTAAATGTCGCCTTCCCAGCATTTGATCGCGCCGTCGTTGATCGAAAGCCTCTGGTTGGGAATGGCCAAACGGTAGTCGATCTCGATCACGCGGCCGAAGCCGCGGCACTTCGGGCAGGCACCGAGCGGTGAGTTGAAGGAAAACAACCCCGGCATGGCCGGGCGGAAGGAACGGCCGGTTTTGGGCGAATGCAGGCCGCGCGAATAATGTCCGCATTCGGCCAGCGTGTCGGCGGCGCCAAGTCCAGCAGGGTTGGCGGCGCCGAGTCCGGCAGGGTCGGCGGCGAAGAGGCGGACCTGGCCCTGGCCGAAGTGCAGCGCGGCTTCGACCGCCTCGAGAAAGCGGTTCTTGTTTTCCGGCGTAAGCGCGATGCGATCCTGGGCGACGAAGAGATGAGGCGATCCTCCTTCGCCCTGTTCGACAGGCTCAGGGCTACGGAGGACATGGAGACCCGCCTTCGCTGAAGCTTCCGTCTTCGCCAAGGCTACGACGGACGAGACGGCGGACGGGGAGGCGAGGGGCGAGGGGTCGGCCAGCAGGTCGTCCACGCGGTGGGCGGCGAGCGTGCCGGAGCCGGCGGGCACGAGCACGCGGACATAGCTTTGGTTCTTGAGATTCCTTAAAATCTCGGGCCAGGAAATGGCTTCAGGTTTCTTGATTTCGAAGGCGACAATCACCGTTGCGCCCAGCTGGGCCGCGGCGGCCTTGGTCCAGATGGTTTGCGGATTGTCGTCCTCGACTTTTTCCCCCGTCACCGGGTCGAAGCACTCGGCGACATGGCTGAACCAGACTTTGAAAAAATCGCACAGCTCGGTCATCGTGCCGACGGTGGAGCGGGAGGTTTTGACCGTGTTGGTCTGCCGGATGGCGATGGACGGGCGGATGTTCTCGATGGAATCGACCTTCGGCTTGTCGAGCAGGTCGAGGAACTGCCGGGTGTAGGCGCTGAACGTCTCGACGTAGCGGCGCTGGCCCTCAGCATGGAGCGTGTCGAAAACGAGCGAGCTTTTGCCCGCGCCGCTCAGGCCGGTGACGACGATGTACTGTCCGAGGGGAAGATCGAGGTCGAAGCCCTTGAGGTTGTTCTGGCGGACCCCGCGCAGGCGGATGCATTCAGGCGCGGGAGAAACAGGACGATGCTTGACCACGGTTCTCACGAAGCGCAGCCCGCGCAAAACTTCAACCAAGGAAGCGAATTGTTTTTTGTGGGCGGGGTGCCCTCACCCCGCACCAAGCGTATGGCGGGTGAGGGCACCCGCCCCACATCAATTCTCAGGCTCCTACTGCGCCGGCTGGATCAGGCATGAAAAAAGATCGAGGTAGGCTTGGAGCTGGCGCTCGGGATCGAAGTTTTCGCGCGCGCGGGCCTGGGCCGTGGCGGCCTCGCTGGCGCGCAGCGCGGGGTCGAAGAGCAGCGGTTGCAGGCGGGCGAGAAAGGCATCCCGGCTACCCGACGGCACGACCGCCCCGCCGGCTTCGCTCACGCCGCCGACATCATAGGCGACGGACATCAGGCCATGCGCATGGGCCTCAATGAGAAAATTCGGCAGCGACTCGCTGAGCGAGGTGAGCGCGGCCAAGTCCGCCGCCGCATAGTACGATGAGGGATCGGCATGGAAGCCGAGAAATTTCACGCGGCTGCCGAGGCCCTTTTGGGCGACCAGGCTCTCGCAGGCGGCGCGCTCCGGTCCGTCGCCCACAAACCAAAGCTGCCATTTGATTCCGAGCGGCAGTTTTGCGGCAATTTCGATGAGGTCGCGCTGGTTTTTTTCCGGGCGGAACATGGCGACATTAAGGAAGACAACGGTCGTGGGCCCCGCATCCAGTTTGGTGCGAAGGGCCTCATTGCGTTTCAACGTGGCGGCCGGCGGAAACACAATGGAATTGTGAATGACGGAGACCCTTTCCCGGGCGACGCCATAGTGCGACGCGAGGAGGGCTTTGGCTACGTGGCTGTTGGCGACGACATGCCAGACGTGATGCAGCGAATGGCGGTAGAGCGACGGAAGCGGTTTTCCCGTGCGCATGGTGCCGATGACGCCGATGTAGGGAAATTTTTTCTGGAGGCCACCCGCATAGCAATTGGCCATGCG
>DASYOA010000086.1:0-3795 GCA_036008265.1 Opitutaceae bacterium | reverse complement strand
GTTGAATGTTGGATGTTGAGCGCCGTGCGTGCGCACGGCGCTTACGGCTGCGCGTGCCGCTCGTGGGTGGCCTCGAACTCCTCGACGAATTCGTTGAAGAGCCGCGCGTGCTCGCGGTCGCCGGCCGCGGTGTAGTGCTTGACGAGGTTGCGACAGGAGGAACAGAGCACTTCGCGCACGGGAGTGGGCGCGAGGTCGATGGTCTTGGGCACCAGGTTTTTGCTGCGCAGAAAGGCGAAGAGTTCCTCGGTCGAACGGAAAACGCCCTTGTCGAATGCATCAATGAAGAAGGGCTTGTCCTCCAGATAGCAGCCGACGACGAAGTGGCCGGGGAGGGCGACCGGTTCGAGCGTGAGGCCGAGGCGCTGCGCGACGAGCAGGTAGATGAGGCTGAGCGAAGGGGGGATGCCTTTGCGGCGGGAGAGCACCTGGTCGATGAAGCTGTTGAGCGGATCGGCGTAGTGCTCGATGTTGCCGTGAAAGCCGTACTCGGCGAAGAGCACGCGGTTGATCACGCGGCATTTTTCGCGGGTGGTGGCCGGTTCAATAATGAGCTCGCGGCAGCGGGCGGCCATGTCGTCCAGCACGGTGCAGCAGGCGCCGATGTCGAGATTGGGCGCGACGGTGCGGCTGAGGAGGAGCGCGCCGGTTTCGAGTTCGTAATTGAGCGAGCGGATGAAGCCTTTGAACTCGGCGACGGGGTCGGTGAATTTCAGCTCGTCGATAAACCACTTGGCATGCCAGGCGAGGACGCGGTTGGAGCCTGAGGAAACTTCCTTGAGAAAGCTGAGAGCCGCCGGACTGTTTTGCGTGAAGTGGAGAAGCAATGCGCGGCGCACGGGATTGCTGGTGTCGTCGAGCAAGCCCAGAAGCGCATCTTTCAATTCTACGCTGAGCCTTTCATTATCCACATCAGGATGGGAGAAAAGAATCGCCGCGCACGCAATCAGGAAAGCGGCCGGCCGGGAAAAATTTTCCCGGGAGCGGAATTTTCTTGCACCCGCCGCGCGGCGGGTTTGCGGCGCAAGGAACTTGCGTTCACTCGCGCGCACCGAAGAGCGCGGTGCCGACGCGCACGAGCGTGCTGCCTTCGGCGATGGCGGCGGCGAGGTCGCTGCTCATGCCCATCGAAAGCACCGGCAGCGGCGCGGAGAATTTCGGCGCGAGCTGGTCGCGCAGGGCGCGCAGCGCGGCGAAGCCGCGGCGGGCGACGGCGGGGTCGTCGCTGAGCGGCGCGATGGTCATGAGGCCGTCCACCCGGAGATTTTTTTTCGCGAGCGCGGTTTCGAGCAGGCGCGGTGCGGCGGCGGGCGTGGCGCCGAATTTCCCCGGGTCGGCCCCGGCATTGATTTCCAGGAGAATGGGCAGCACGCGGCCGAGCCCGGCGGCGGCCCGATCAAGCAGTTCGAGGAGTTTTTCGCTGTCCACGCTCTGCACCCGGTCAAAATGCTCGGCGGCGAGCCGGGCCTTGTTGGATTGCAGGTGGCCAATGAGTTCCCAGGCGACGGGGGCGGGGGTTTGGGCCTTTTTTTCAACGGCTTCCTGCACGCGGTTTTCGCCGACGGCACGCAGCCCGTAGCGCGCGGCGTAGGCGGCGGCGGCGGGCGGGTGGTTTTTGGTCACGGCAAGCAACTCGACCTCGCGCGGGTCGCGGCCGGCGGCCTGGCAGGCGCCATTAATTTGCGCGCGGACGGCGTCGGCGCGCGCGGCAAATTCTTCGTAGGAAAGGTGCATTAGGAATGCTTAAATGTTTGCACTAGGATAAGAAGCCTTTATTCTGTGCAGCATGCAAATTGAGAATTTTAAAATCTTTGCCGACCTCGTCGAGACGAAGAGTTTTTCAAAAGCGGCCAAATTAAACGGCATCACTCAATCGGCGGTCAGCCAGCAGGCGCGGGCGATGGAGCGGCACTTGAAGACCCTGCTCATCGATCGCAGCCAGAAACAATTCCAGCTCACGCGCGAAGGGCAGCGCCTCTACGAGGCGGCGAAGGAAATCCTGCTGCAATACGACCGGCTGACCAGCGAGCTGCAGGAGATGAAAAAAATCATCAGCGGCACGATCCGCCTTTCAACGATCTACTCGATCGGCCTGCATGAGCTGCCGCCCTACATCAAAAAATTCCTGCACGACTATCCTTCAGTGAATGTGCGGGTGGAATACCGCCGCTCCAACCTCGTTTACGAGGACATCCTGCACAATTCCGTCGATTTTGGCCTGGTGGCGTTTCCGGTGAAGGCACGACAGATCGAGGCTCTCCCGTTTCACAACGACCGGCTCGTGTTGATCGCGCACCCCAACCACCCGCTGGTGAAGGGCGGCGAGGTCGAGATCAAGCATCTCGCCGGGCACAAATTCATCGGCTTCGACCCCGACATCCCGACGCGCAAGGCGGTCGACCAGATTTTCCGCGACCACAAACTCGAGATCCAGCCGGTGATGGAATTCGACAACATCGAGACGGTGAAGCGGGCGGTCGAGATCGACCACGGCATTGCCATCGTGCCGCAGACAACGGTGCAGCAGGAAGCGAAGCAGGGCACGCTGGCGGTGATGCATTTCAAGGGGAAGGAATTCACCCGGCCGCTCGCGATCCTTTATCGCAAAGGCCGCGTGCTCACGCCGGCGATGAAAAAGTTCATCGAAACGCTCGGCTTGGATTTGTCCGCAGTGTGCGAGGCCTGAAACGCAGGTTTTCGCCATTTCAGACCTGAGATCTCAAAGGCGTGGCGGCAAAGCCGCCGTGCAACACGCAGGAACGTTGGACCAAATGACGGTCTAACGAACCATGCAATTTGCAGCCTTGACCCCGTTGGCAACCTCAGCTCCTAGCTTGGGGATGATGGACGGCTTGATCGCGATCTATACGCTGACCCTGGCTGGGTTGGCGTTTTTCGCGGCGCATCGCGTCAAGCTTCTCTGGCTTTATTTCCACCGCCGCCCGCCGCCCCAGCCGCCGGTGTGGCCGGGACCGACGCCGCGCGTCTGCGTCCAGTGCCCGCTGTTCAACGAACCGCTGGTGGCCGAGGCGCTGCTGGAAAAAGTCACGGCGCTGCGCTGGCCGGCCGAACTGCTCGAAATCCAGATTCTCGACGATTCGACGGATGGCACACCCGAGATAATCGAGCGCTGGCTGCAGGCGCATCCGGCGCGGGCGGTGCGCTGCACGCACCTGCGCCGCCGCAACCGCGAGGGCTACAAGGCCGGTGCGCTCGCCCGGGGCCTGGCACGCAGCCCGGCGGAGTTTTTTGCGGTGTTTGACGCGGATTTCCGTCCCGAGCCGGATTTTTTGGAAACGCTCATGCCGTATTTTGCCAACCCGCGCGTGGGCGTGGTGCAGGCGCGGTGGGAGTTCATCAACCGCGAGCGAAGCCTGCTCACCCGTTTCCAGGGAATCTTTCTCGATGCGCACTTCATCGTGGAGCAGGCGGGGCGGTTCTCCGGCGACTTGTTTTTCAATTTCAACGGCACGGCCGGCATGTGGCGGCGCACGGCGCTGGAGGACGCCGGCGGCTGGTGCGCCGACACGGTGACGGAGGATCTCGACGCGAGCTACCGGGCGCAGCTTTGCGGCTGGAAGTTTATCTATCTCGAAAACTACACGGTGCCCTCGGAGCTGCCGGAAAACCTGACCGCGTTTAAATCGCAGCAGCGCCGCTGGACGAAAGGCGGCATGCAGGTCGCGCGCAAGCTCCTGGGCACCGTGCTGACGAGCGACCAGCCGGCGCGGGTGAAGCGCGAGGCTTTCAACCACCTGCTGACCGGCCTGGTGCATCCCCTGCTCGTGATGTTTT
>DASYOA010000085.1:0-3053 GCA_036008265.1 Opitutaceae bacterium | reverse complement strand
CTCACCATCTGGGAAAAATCCGCGGCCTTTTCCGCCGAGCGCGGCACCGCCTTCGCGTGGGCGGTCACGCTCACGCGCAACCGCGCCATCGACCGCCTGCGCCTGCGCAAGCGCCGCGGCGAACTGCTCAGCGCATCCGTGCCCACCGACCTGGGCTACGATGAGACGGCCGGCACGACTGACGCCCTCGTGTTCAAGGAAAAAGCCCAGCTCGTGCGCTCGGCGCTCGCCGCGCTGCCGGCCGAGCAAAAGCAGGCCATCGACCTCGCGTTTTTCGGCGGACTCACGCAGGAACAAATCGCCGAAAACCTCCAGCAGCCGCTCGGCACCGTGAAAGCCCGCATCCGCCGCGGATTGATCAAGCTCCGGGACGCGCTCCGACCCCACCATGATTGACGAACGCACCGAAGAACTCGCCGCGCTCCACGCCCTCGACCTGCTCGAAGGCGCGGAACTCGCTGCGTTCGAAGCCTCGCTCGCGCAGGACGCCGAACTGCGCGCCCTCGGGCACGAGCTGCGCGAGGCCGCCAGCACGCTCTCCCTGGCCGCGCCCGCCGCCGCACCGCCGACCTGGTTGAAATCGCGCCTGTTCGTATCCCTCACCGAAAAATCGCACCCCGCAGACCGGCGCATCACGCCCTTTGCGCCGCCGGCCTGGATTCCGTGGGCCATCGCGGCATGCCTTGCGCTCACCTCCGCCTGGCTCACCCAGCTCTATTTCACCCAAAAGTCCGAGTCCGTCGCGCTGCACGAGCAAGCCGCGCTCGCGCAAATCGAAATACAAAGCGCGCAAAACCAGCTTGAGGCCGAACATATCCTCGCCAGCCGCCAGCTCGCCGACCTGCAGGAGCAAATCAAAACCAACGGCGATCTCTCCCACCTGGAAATTGCCAAGCTCGTCTCGCTCCTCGGCAATTCGCCGCAAGCCCGCGCCATCGCCGTATGGGATCCGGCCCTGCAACAAGGCGTGCTCACGGTCGAGAAGCTGCCCGCCCTCGCCGCCGACCAGGACTACCAACTCTGGGTCATCGACCCGAAGTATCCCGACCCGGTCAGCGGCGGCGTTTTCAGCGTGGATGCGCGGACAGGCACGGCCCGCATCGCCTTCCATCCCGGGCAGCTCATCGCCACCGCCGCAAAATTTGCCGTCAGCTGCGAACGCAAGGGTGGCCGGCCCAAGCCGGAAGGCCCCATCGTGCTGCTGAGTGAGTGAGGGTTTTTAACCGCGAATGGACGCGAATTAACGCGAATAGGCTGCTGGAAAACTGTGCCGCTACTTGGGCATCGGAAAAGTATCAAGTATCAGGCATACGCGCCCAGAGCCCTCTTGTTACTTGTCACTTGATACCTGTCACTTCGACCTGCCTGCGGCAGCGTTTTCTGATCGCAACGACGGCCTACAGTCGTTTTCCGCAGCTAATTCATATCTGGGTCAGTCCGCGGTATCCGATTAGCGTCCATTCGCAGTTAAAAACGGATCGAGTCCGTGTTCGGGATTAATAAGTGCTTATAAGTGTTCATCAGTGGTTAAAAGGAGTTCCAAGAACGTTTAAAACTTTTCTCGACGCGCCGCGGCGGCTCGCCAACGCTGATCCGATGGTCATCAAACCCAAGGTCCGTGGATTTGTCTGCATCACCGCCCACCCGGCCGGCTGTGCCGCCCATGTGCAGGAATCGATCGATTACGTCCGCAAAAAAGGCCCGTTCAAAAACGGCCCGAAGAACGTATTGGTCATCGGCGCATCCACCGGCTACGGCCTGGCCTCCCGCATCACCGCCGCCTTCGGCTCGGGCGCGTCCACGCTCGGCATTTTCTTCGAGCGCCCCTCCGAGGCCGACCGACCGGCCACGCCCGGCTGGTACAACTCCATCGCTTTCACCCGCGCGGCCCGCGCCGCCGGCCTCAAGGCCTTCAACCTCAATGGCGATGCCTTCTCCGACGATCTCAAGCGCCAGGCGCTCGACCTCATCAAACGTGAGATGGGCCCCATCGACCTCGTCGTTTACTCGCTCGCCTCCCCGCGCCGCACCCATCCGAAAACCGGCGCCGTGCACAAGTCCGTCCTGAAACCCATCGGCACTTCCTACACGAACAAAACCGTGGACACCGACAAGGGCATCGTCAGCAACATCACGATCGAACCCGCGGCCGAGTTCGAGATCGCCGACACGGTGGCCGTGATGGGCGGCGAAGACTGGGAAATGTGGATGTACGCGCTCGACGACGCGAAACTCCTCGCGCCCGGCGCCACCGCTGTCGCCTACAGCTACATCGGACCCGAAGTCACCTGGCCCATCTACAAAAACGGCACGATCGGCCTCGCCAAAAACGACCTCGAGCGCGCGGGGAAGCGCATCGACTCCCTGCTCAAGCTCAACCGCGGCCGCGCCTTCATCTCCATCAACAAGGCGCTCGTCACCCAGGCCAGCTCGGCCATTCCCGTCGTGCCGCTCTACATCTCGATCCTCTACAAAATCATGAAGGCGCGCGGCACCCATGAAGGTTGCATCGAGCAGGTCCAGCGCCTTTTCGCCACGCAGATGTACAGCGGCCGCGGCCTGGAGTTCGACCAGGGCGGACGCGTGCGCGTCGACGACCTGGAAATGAAACCCGAGATCCAGGCGGAAATCGCCAAGATCTGGCCGCAAGTCACCACGGAAAATCTCGAGGCCCTGACCGACATCGCCGGTTACCGCACGGAGTTCTTGAAGCTCTTTGGCTTCGGCCTGCCCGGCATCAACTACGACGCCGACATCGAGCCGCATATTCCAATGGAATGAAGCAGCAAGTATCAGGGAGAAGCGCTTTTTGGAACTTGATGCCTGATACTTGTTACTTTTTCAAAACAGCGGTTTATATGCGTTTGGATCATTTCGCTTCTTACGATAATTAAGCGCAATCACCCGGCTTGGAAACATAATCATAAAACCGGCGGCGACCAACAAAACAGCGGCTATCCCATTGAGGACATAGTAATAAAATTGCGCATCGGCGATGCCCATTAGTCCGGCCGCCTCACGATTTATGACCGATTCACGAGGATCAGCTGGGT
>DASYOA010000084.1:0-2261 GCA_036008265.1 Opitutaceae bacterium | reverse complement strand
GAAGGCGACACGCCAGGTGCCATTGTAGGGATTGCTTTGCAATGTGCTGTTAACCAATTTCGCGCCATCGCCGACGGTGATGACCGGCTGGAGATCGGGATCGGCATGCCGCCCGTGCAAATAAGGCCCGTCGAAATCCACGACGAATCGCTGGAGATCGGTCTCATAGGTTTTGCTGTGGCCGATGCGTGTGGCCACGGTATACCCCGCCGGCGGGCGCACGCCGCCCGCCGGCATTTCCATGAACCAATGCAGTTTGTACTCGTAATCAATGGGGTCGCCAACGGGCGGCAGTTTGTCCGGCACCCAGAAAGCAACGATATTGTCATTGGATTCGTTGGGGGTCGGCAGCTCAACCAGGCGGACCGAGCCGCGGCCCCACTGGCCGACCGGCTCAACCCAGGCGCTCGGGCGGAGCTGATAGGAAGACTCAAGATCCTGATAATCGTTGAAATTCCGATCGCGCTGCACCAGCCCGAAGCCGCGTGGATTTTCATCATTGAACGCCGTGCTGCGAATCTGCGCGGGGTTCACCAGCGGCCGATACAACCATTCGCCATCGCCGCGTTCGATTTGCAGGCCGTCGGAATCGTGCACTTCGGGCCGGTAATCGTCGAAGTTGCCGTTGGAGTTTTTGCCGTGCCAGAACATGCTCGTCAGCGGCGCGAGGCCCAACGACTTTATTTCCGTGCGGCAGTAAACCGTCACGCGCACTTGCATGACCGTCTCGGACCCGGGCGTGATGATGAACCGAAAGGCGCCCGTCACGCTCGGGCTGTCAAGCAGGGCAAAGACGGTGAGTTGTTTGGCATCAGGTGCGGGTTTCTTCACCCAGAATTTCTTGAACACGGGAAACTCCTCGCCACCCGGATCGCCGCAATTCACGGCCAGACCGCGCGCCGACAGGCCATAAAGCATGTTCTGACCGAGGGTGCGGAAATAACTCGCCCCGAGAAAGACCGCAAGTTCGTCGAGGTAGTTTGAATTATTCAGCGGATAATGAATGCGAAAGCCGGCGTATCCCATGTCCTCCGGAATGGAGCCGATATCCGTGTTTTTTCCATAGTCAAAGAAGGCGGATTTGAAGGGAATGAGCTGGGGCTCCTTGTCCATGAGCTCAAAAATTTGCACCGGCTCCCTAAAATCACGACCGAGATGGAAAAACTGCAGCTGAAACGGAAGCCCTTCGCGCCGCCACCAGGCTTTCTCGGGCTTAAAACGGATGTCGCGATACTGGTCGTAGGTCAGCTTAAGCAGCGAATCCGGCACCTTTATCTCGGAAGACGGCGGCTCATAGGGCCGGATCGCGAGGAGCTTGGCCTGGTAGCGCAGCGTGTCGAAATCGAACGGCAGGTCGTCGGCGCGGGCCGCCGCGGCGATCGAGCAGAATCCGAGGATCAGTAGCAGGAGTGAATGTTTTTTCATTTCTACAAAAAGTAACCGCGCTGCTTTTCGCCGATGGGCAGGCCGACGCGCTCCATGACCTTGAGCAGGTCTTCCCAGACGGCGCGCTTGGCCCGGCGGGTGTCGTTGTGCAGCAGATAGGAGGGGTGGTAGGTCACCATGACAGGTTTTCCGGCAAACTGTTTCCATTGTCCGCGAATTTCGCCCAGGGATTTAAAATTGTCCGCGCCGAGCAAGCCCTTGGCCGCGGTGGCGCCGAGCGCGACGATGAGCACAGGATCGACGACCTCGATTTGCGCGCGCAAAAAGGGCAGGCAGTAAGCCATCTCCTCGGCCGTGGGCGGACGGTTGCCAAAGGCCGTCGGCATTTCGGGCCGCCAGTTCATGATGTTGCCGATGTAAACATCCTCACGTCGCAGGCCCATCGCCTGGATCATTTTGTTGAGCAGCTGGCCCGCCGGGCCGACGAACGGCTCGCCCTGCTGCTCTTCCTCGGCGCCCGGCGCCTCGCCACAGAAAAAAATCTTCGCCGCGGGGTCGCCGACGCCAAAAACCACCTGCTTGCCCGGCCGGACGTGGGCGCGGCAAACCGCATCGCCCAGCACGCGCTCGCGCAGCGCCGTCCATTGGGTGTGTTTGTCGCCGGCCGCCAAGGCGACCACCGGCGGCGGTGGAAGGCTGGAGGCCACAGGCAAAGGACGAACTGTTTCCCTGGTTGAAATCACCGGCGGCGGCAAAGGCAGAGGATCTGGCATCGCGGCAATCTTCCGGCTCGCACTGTCACCTGCCGTCCTGCGCTGCACCACGCGGCGCAGCGCGGCGAGGTTTTCCTCCGAAACAGAAACCGTTCGTACGCC
>DASYOA010000083.1:0-5282 GCA_036008265.1 Opitutaceae bacterium | reverse complement strand
CGGTGGGCGGGCGCGAGCGCGGGATTATTTCTTCAGCCAGCTACGAGGCGCGGGCTTGCGGCGTTTACACGCCGATGCCGACCACCCGCGCGCTCAAGGTATGCCCGGATTTGATCATGATCCCGCATACCCCGGGGCTTTACGGGCGGGTGTCACAGCAGATGTTTGATTTGTGCGAAACCCTCACGCCGGTCGTGCAGCGCAACTCGATCGATGAAGGCTATCTCGACCTGACGCCGTGCGGATTCAAGGCGCAGGCTGCAGTTGAGGCCGCGGTACACGCCTTGCAGAAACGCATTTGGAACGAGTTGCAAATTCCCGCGTCGTTCGGCCTCGCGGCCAACAAGCTCGTGGCGCAGATCGCATCCAAACTCCGCAAGCCGCGCGGGTTCGTGGTGGTGCTGCCGGGTGGGGAAGCGGCGTTTCTTTCGCCGCTGTCCATCGGCCGGCTGCCCGGCATCGGCACGAAGACCGAGGCGGCGCTGGCCAAGCACGGGCTCAACTTTGTCCACGAATTGTTTTTGCGCAGCGAAAGCGAGTTGTCGGCGATCCTGGGCCGCGACTGGCGCAACCTGCTCCTGCTGGCCCGCGGCATCGACGACCGCCCGGTCGAGACCGAGGAAGCAGACGCCAAAAGCTATTCGCAGCAGGAAACCTTTGCGCTGGACGTGAGCGACTTCGCCGAGATTGAGCGCGTGGCGAAGCGGATGCTCGATGAGCTGATGCGAAAAGTGCGCGCCGACGGAAAGCGCGTGCGCACGATGACCGTAAAGATACGTTATCCGGATTTTTCACAGGAAGCGCACGGGCACAGCCTGGCGGAGACGTCCGACCTCGAGGCGCCGTTTTATCCGCTGGTGAATCCCTTGTTGCGCGCGGCGTGGAAAAAACGCCGTCCGTTGCGGCTGGTGAGTGTGCGGCTGTCGGGCGTGGAGGAAGGCCCGGCGCAACTGGAAATGTTTGCGCAGGCCGACGAGAAACGCCGGCGGCTGGCTGCGGTGCTCGACCAGTTGAACGCCAGCGGGCGCAGCGCCGCGGTGCAGCACGGCCACCAACTTGCCAAAAAACGGCGAACAGAGTAGGCCATCTGCAAAATCCTTGTGTCATTCTAAGCGCCTTTGCGGGGTGAGCCTACTTCGCCAAGGCTACGAAGGCCAGGGGGCACCCCGCCCACAAAGGCTAGCCAATTTTCCGCCATGCCGATTTACGAGTATTACTGTTCCGATAACCATAAGATTTATCAGTTCTATGCGAAGACGCTGGCGCAGGGGCAGACCGTGCCGAAATGCCCCGACCATCCGGCGTTCAGCATGGTGAAGCTCGTCTCGAAATTTGCCGTGACGACTTCGGGCAAGGGCGAAAAACAAAAAACAGGGCAGGAAGAAAATGCCGGCGGCGGCCGGCCCGATGCCGCGGAAAATCCGCGCATGGCAGCGGCCTTTGGCGCGATGGAGCGCGAGTTTTCCGGCGTCGATGAAAACGATCCCCGGGCGATGGGCCGCATGATGCGCCGCATGGCCGAGCTCACCGGCGAGAAGATGGATGGCGGGATGGAAGAAGTCGTGCGCAAGCTCGAGGAAGGCGCCGATCCCGAATCGCTGGAGGAACAACTGGGTGGCGCCGACGCGGGCGCCGATCCGGGGACGGAAGACAGTCCTCCGCCGGATACGGCGGCCGATTTTAAAGAAAAAAGGCGCCAGTTCCGTGCGCGTCACAACGAGCCCATTCGCGATCCAAGACTCTACGACTACGAGTGATCAACGTGACTTTGAAATGAGTTCTTGTTGCTGATGCTTTGCCGGTTAATAGGGATTCTTCCATGTCGAAACAAAGTCGAGCCAGGGCGGCAATCCGCGCCGTGCCGTCCCCTGCGCCAAATACTTTTCTCCCTCGTTGGAGCAATTTGCTGGCCGGCGGCATCATCCTCCTCGCGGCGCTGGCGGCATACTGGAACAGTTTATCCACGCCGTTTGTTTTCGATGATTTTCCGGCGATCATGGAAAACCCCACGATCCGGCATCTTGGGTCGGCTTGGTCGCCACCCAACCGCAGTGCCGTGGTCAGCCGGCCGGTGGTCAATTTTTCCCTGGCGTTGAATTATGCAGTGGGTGGCTTCGACGTGTGGGGTTATCATGCGCTGAACCTGGCCATTCATATTTTTGCCGCGTTGACGCTGTTTGGCCTTATGCGGCGGACCCTCCTTCGCCCCGTTGGACTGGCTCAGGGCTACGGAGGGCAGGCTCTCACTTCGCGGCTGGCGACGCGAAGATCTGAAATTTCAAATCTGAGATTTGAGATCGGAGCGGACGCGACGCCGCTGGCCTTCACCATGGCGTTGCTCTGGGCGGTGCATCCGTTGCAGACGGAATCCGTCACTTGCGTGGTGCAGCGCACCGAGTCGCTCATGGGACTGTTTTATTTGCTGACGCTGTATTGTTTCGTCCGCGGAGTGGACGAAACAGGCGAGAGGCAAAAGGCGAGAGGCCAGAGGAAGGAGGCAGGAGACAGGAGTCAGGAGAAGCAATCTGGCTTCCGGCCTCTGGCCTCTGTCCTCTGGCCTCTCGCCTCTGTTCTTTTCTGCCTCCTCGGCATGGCGAGCAAGGAGGTGATGGTTTCCGCCCCCTTGATGGTGCTGCTTTATGACCGGACTTTTGTGGCCGGCTCATTTCGCGAGGCGTGGCAGCAACGCCGCCGGTGGTATATCGGCCTGGCCTGCACATGGCTGCTGCTCGGATATCTGGTGGTAACATCGGGCGGAAACCGCGGCCAGGCCGCCGGTTTCGAGCTGGGCCTCACTCCCTGGACTTATGCGCTGACGCAGTGCGAGGCGCTCATCCGTTATCTTAAGCTTTCCGTCTGGCCTTATCCGCTCGTCCTCGATTACGGGACGAGGGTGGTGCAGCATCCGATGGATGTCCTGCCGCAAGCGCTGCTGCTCGGGCTCTTGGTTGTGGCCACGATTTTCGGCGTGTGGCGGCGTCCGGCCCTCGGCTTTGTCGGAATTTGGTTTTTTGCCATTATCGCACCCAGTTCCAGCGTAGTGCCGCTGGTCACGCAGACCGTGGCCGAGCACCGGATGTATCTGTCGCTGGCCTCGGTGGCGGTGCTGGCCGTGCTGGGCGGGTATGCGCTGATCGGACGGCGCGTCGTATATGCGGGTGCGGGGCTGGCCGTCCTCCTAACCCTGCTGACGATGCGGCGCAACGAAGACTACCGCAGTGCACTGGCCATCTGGAGCGACACCGTGACCAAGTGCCCGGACAATGCGCGTGCCCATAACAACCTCGGCAATGCCTTGCTCAAAATTCCAAGGCGGTTGCCGGACGCGCTTGCCGAGTATAAAGCGGCGCTGGGCATCAACCCTGATTATGCGGAAGCCCACGACAATTTTGGCAATGCCTTGCTCAAAATGCCGGGCCACTTAACCGACGCCATGGCCGAGTTTGAAACCGCGCTGCGACTCGATCCTGATTTGGCGAAAGCGCATGACAACCTTGGCAATGCCTTAATGGACGTGCCGGGACGCCTGCCTGACGCCATGGCCGAGTTTGAAGCCGCACTGCGGCTCGACCCTGATTTGGCCGACGCCCACAACAACCTTGGCAGCGCCTGGCTGGACATGCCGGGACGCTTACCCGATGCGATGGCCGAGTTTGAAGCCGCGTTGCGGCTCGACCCTGATTCGATTGAAGCCCATGACAATCTCGGCGCCGTTTTTTTTAAAATGCCGGGGCGGTTGCCCGACGCCATCACCCAGTTTGAAGCCGCGCTGCGGCTCAACCCTGATTCGATGGAAGCGCACAGCAACCTTGGCAGCGCCTTGCTCAACGAGCCGGGGCGTTTACCCGAGGCAATTGACCAGTATGAAGCAGCCGTGCGGCTCGATCCTGGTTCAGCAAAAGCCCGCTATAACCTTGGCAATGCCTTGCTCACCGCACCGGGGCGCCTGCCCGACGCCATCGCCCAGCTTCAAGCTGCCTTGCGGATCAACCCGGACCTGGCTTCAGCCCGTGAATTACTGAACCAGCTGCAGAATCCCAATGGACTTGAGGGCGCCGCTCCGATAGACTCGTCGCTTCACTCGAATGACAAGCCCTGACCTTCCCGCCCGCATCGCAGCCGCCCAACGCTCCGTCCTTTCGCAAACCGACCTGTTCCATCGCGAATTTGGCCGGGCCAAAAGCAACTGGAAGGCCGACGGCACGCGGGTCACGCCGGTCGATATCGCCATCTCGGAAAATATTTTCCGCGAACTGGGTGCGCAGTTTCCCGACGACCAGTTTTTGAGCGAAGAGCTGGCCGATGCGGGCGAGCCCATCCCGGTGACGGCGCGCTTCGCGTGGGTGCTCGACCCGATCGACGGCACGAACAATTACGCGCTGGGCATCCCGTACTGCGCGATCTCGCTCGCCCTGTGTGAAAACGGCACGCCGGTCTACGGAGTGATTTATGACCTGGCGCGGCGCTCGCTCATTCATGGCGGGCCGGGTTTCGGCGTGCATGAGGGCGAACGGATCCTTTCCCGGCTGAAAAATGAACCGCCGCACAAGGAAAGCCTCATCGGTTTGCACAGCCCGACCGACAAGACCCTGGTGCCGCTGGCCGACCGCGTGTTGTCACAGTTCAAAATTCGCGGGCTGGGCAGCGCGGCGTTGCACCTGGCCTATGTCGCAACCGGGATGTTCGAGGGCACGGTGGATTTCAACGTCAAGATATGGGACCTCGCGGCGGCCATCCCGTTGTGCCTCGAGGCGGGCGGGGAAGTGCACTTTCTCAACGGCGAACAACTGCCGGTGCGGCAATTCAATCTCAAGATGACACCCATCAGGTATTATGCCGGCAGCCCGGTCGTGTGCGCAATCCTGGCTCGGTTGCTACAGGCAAAATGACGAAATCAGAATGACGAATTTCGAATGGGCATTCGCCATTCTTCATTCGGAATTCGTCATTGGGTTCCCCCTGTCACACCTGGTAACTCTTCCCCGGCACGGGATCGAGCACCTTGGTCGCGGGCATTTTCTCGGCGAGCTGTTGGGCGAACCAGTCCCTCGCGGGCTGGTCGCCGTGGGTGAGAACAACGGCGCGCGCGGCGGTTTGCACGGCGAACTGCAGCAGTTCATCGCGATCGGCATGGCCGCTGAGCTCGAATCTTTCCACGTGGGCCTTCAGCTTGGTTTTCACGTTGGCCGCCTTGAAAAGAAAATTTTCGCCGGGCTTGGTCGCGAGCAGCGCGCCGCCGGGCGTGTCGGGATCGCAGTAGCCGACGAAACCGATGGTGTTGA
>DASYOA010000082.1:0-2689 GCA_036008265.1 Opitutaceae bacterium | reverse complement strand
GAAACATTTTATTTTTCGCCGCATTACGCACCCCTCGCGGTCGTCGGCGTGATGGACCATCCCGAAACCGGTAAAAAGCCGATGCTATTCGGGGCCGAATGGACCACGGACAATCTCCACCAGCTCGCGAACACATGTGGTGAAAAGCTCGACTATGTCTTTACCGGTGCGCTGCAGCACAGCGCCGGCGAATACGAGCTGCTCCTGCGCGTGTGGGACATGAAAAAATTCCGCGAGCGCAAAGCTTTCGTCCTGAAGTGGACGTCCGCCACCGCCGACGCCGAACTGACCAAGCTGCACGAGGCGATCCGCGCCTTCATGGAGTGGGAACCGGAGAAGCGCGGCCTCGCCTATGCACCGCCCGCCAAACCGGGCGCCTGGCTCGACGCGCTCGGCGCCTCGCTCGGATTTTTCCTGCTGGAAAAAGTCCTGCAGCCAAAAGCGCCGGTGACCGCGCCGGATTTTCTGGCCGCCGGCACGGCGCAACTGGCCGCGAGTTCCGAGGTGGCGGCACTCGCCTCGCTCACGCTGCACTCCCGCGCCACACGGCTTGGCCTGACCGCGCCCGGCGGCGGGGTAAAGCCGTTCTCCACCCCGCTCGTGGAACACGCGCAACAGACCTTGGCGTTTTTAGACAGCCAGAAGATATAGCGGCTGTGCTGAAACGTTTCCGACTTGATTGGGCCCGTTGGCATGCCTTCGAGGCACATCCTTTCTTTTGTCCGGCATGGGTCTGTCCATGCTTTAAACATTTCAGCCTGCCGCCGTCGCCAGCTGCCCGCAGCCGGCGGCGATGTCGATGCCGCGGCGCTGGCGCACCGTGCTCGGCAGGGCGAATTCGTCGGCGAGAATTTTTTGGAACCCTTTCGCCGCCTCGCTGCGGGTCGGCGCGCCGGCGTAACCCGCGGTCGGGTTGAGCGGGATCAAATTCACCTGCGCGGGTAGCCCATGCAGCAGCCGGCCGACGGCACGGGCATGTTCGGGCGAATCGTTTTTTCCCTCGATCAGCGTCCATTCGAAAAAAATGCGGCGCCGGGTTGTTTCGCAGTACTGGCGGCACGCGGCCATGAGTTCGTCGAGCGGCCATTTTTTCGCGGCCGGCACGAGCGCGGCGCGCTCGGCCTGGGTCGCGGCGTGCAGCGAAACGGCGAGATGCAGCGGGCGTTTCTCCTCCGCCAGGCGGAGAATGCCGGGCACGACGCCGACCGTGCTGAGCGTGATGCGCGGCCCGGCCAGCGAGAGGCCGTTGGGATCGCGCATAATATCAATCGCCTGCATGACCGCGTCGTAATTGTGCAGCGGCTCGCCCATGCCCATGAGCACGACGTTGCGCAGCTTCGGCTTCTCCCTGTCGCGCCCAGGCGAAAGGCGGGAGGCTTGGGGCGAGAGGTCGCGGAGCTGGCGGGCGACGTGCACCGCCTGCGCGACGATTTCTCCCGGCGTGAGGTGGCGCGTGTAACCCATCTGGCCCGTGGCGCAAAAGACGCAGCCCATCGCACAGCCGACCTGGCTCGAGATGCACGCCGTCACCCGGCCCGTGAATCGCATCAGGACCGTCTCGATCTTTTCCCCATCGGCGAGCGCGAGCAGGTATTTGCGGGTGAAGCCGTCGCTTGAATCCGTTTCGAGCACGGTCGGCAGCACGCCGATCTGCGCCTCGTCGGCGAGCCGCGTGCGCACCTCCGCGGGCAACTTGGGCATCGCCTCAAACGAGTCGACAAATTCGAGGTAAAGATACCTCCACAGATGCCGCACATGCACCGGTTTGAGCCCCCACTGCACAAACCGCCCGCGCAGCTCCTCGCGGGTGAGGTCGTAGAGATTAATGCGGGCGGTGGACACGTTCGTACTCGTTCTCATACTCGTTATCGTTCTCTCGACCATTCCAATCGATAACGAGAATGATTACGAGAACGAGCAGAGACGGTCAGGAGCCACTCAGAAAAACGTATAATATTTCCCCTCGTCCAGGCGCTGGATGAGGAGCGCGAGTTCCATCGCGTGGTAATCGCCCCACATCGATGACTCCCCGCAGGGAACCGAGCGGCCTTTCGGCACGTGGTCCCAGCCGTTGGGCCGGTGATAGACGCTGTGCAGGAGCAGGCCTTGGTGCTTTTTGTCGGTGGAAAGATAGGGCTCGTCAAAAAGCGTGTCGGCGATGGTGAGCCCGGCCTGAAAATACTTTTTTCCGGCGGCAGTTTCGCCATTGGTCGTGAGCCAGTGGCCGAGCCGCAGCAGGCCTTGGGCGGCGATGGCGGCGGCCGAGCTGTCCACCGGCTCGTGGGCGTTGAACGGATCGGCAGGCTTGTTGAGATAGGTTCCGCCGAGGCGCCAGAGATTGGGCGCGCCGCTGTCCCAATTGGGCACACCGTCGCGCGCCGAGTAGCCGTCGATGTAGTAGTCGCTCGCGGCGCGGGCGGTGGCGAGAAACAGGTCGGTCACGGCGCGGCGGCCGCCGACGGCGTCGAGATCGGCGCCGCGCACGGTATCGAGAAACTCGAGCTGCTCGGCATAGCCGCAGATGATCCACGCGGCGCCGCGCGTCCAGGTGGTGAACGGCGAATAGCCCTGCTGCGACGAGGGGCAGCGGAACTGGCCGTCGTTGCGGTTGAAAATCGACTCGTGCGCCACGCGGCCGCGCACGTCGTAGTGGTCGCGGCCCGCGCCGAAGAAAACGTTGAATCGCGCC
>DASYOA010000081.1:0-1549 GCA_036008265.1 Opitutaceae bacterium | reverse complement strand
CCCATGACGACGGCGCTGACGGGCTCGCTTGATTGTGCCGCAAGAAGCTTGCCTGCCGCGAGCGCTTCCCAGCTGAGGCGGCTTACGCGGCCGTCGCGTTCTTCAAGAACTACGTAAATGCCGCTCATAGGATGCGCGCCTCGAACTTGAGTTTCTCGACCAGTGTTGCGGCGGCCTGCTTTGCGTCGCCTTGAATGATTTGCGTGGAGCGCTGCTTCTTGGGGTGGGCGATTCCATCGAGCGCCGCGACTGGAGCGCCGTCAAGTGCGGCCGCGGTGACGACGCGCATTTCCTTCGTCTTGGCTTTCTTGATGCCCATGAGCGTGGCGTACCGCAGTTTGTTGCCGCCGGATTGAATGGTGAGGGCGGCGGGCGTGGGCAATTCGATCTCCTGGAACCAGCCTGCCTCGAGCTCGCGTTTTACTTTGAGGCCGGTGTCAGTCTTCTCCACGTGGAGGATGAGCGTGGCGTGGGGGACGCCGAGAAGTTCGGCGAGGATGACGCCGGTCTGGCCGTAGCCGAGGTCATCGGATTGCAGGCCGGTGAGAACGAGGTCGGCGCTCTCGGATCGGATGGCGTCGGCGATGAGGCGTGCGACGCCGAGAGCGTCACGCTGATTGAGGTCGTTGCAGTCGATGTGGATGGCGCGATCGGCGCCCTTGGCGAGGGCTTCGCGAATGGTGGTGCCTACGCGCTCGGGGCCGGCGCTGACGACGATGACTTCGCCCGAATGCTTCTCTCTGAGCTGAAGCGCTTCTTCGAGGGCGTAGGCGTCAGACTCGTTCATGGCGTATTGCATGTCGGATTCTTCAATCCATTTGCCGGAGGTGTCGATGCGGATTTGCGCATCGCGTTCCGGGACTTGTTTGATGGCGACGATGATTTTCATTAGGTGAATGCGCCTCGCTCATTTCAGACTACTGCATTTTGATGTTGTGTTTGATCATGTCAAGGCTATCGCCGACGGTGGAGCTTATTGCAGGGTCCGCGTGTGCTTCGTGCAAGGCCGGTAACACTCGATCCAGATCAAGGCGTTTATGAAACTGCGCGATATATCCGAGGGACAGGGCTGCCGCCCATCGAACTTGCGGGTCCGTGTGATTCAAGAAGACAAGGCAATTCTCCTGCGTCCAACGCCAGTCCTCTTCGTACCACGCAGCGCTGTAGAGGGCCGACCTGATCTGTTCGGAGTCATTGCTGGCCAACCGCTCAGCAAGCTGTGCCCGTGATTGTGGATGAACCTTTTCGTATTTCACTTATCCAGGGATCCCTATTTGGGTTGACCGTCAACTGAAATGAAGTTCGGAAGGCCGCGCGCGACAAGCTGCGCGATGTCGAGCAATTGCGGCGGTGTTTCACTCGCTGCCAGCGCATCGCGGAACATGGTGTTGCAGAAGGGGCAGGCGGTGCCGACTGTTGATGCTCCTGTGGCGACGAGTTCCTGCGCGCGGACCTGGCCGACGCGCTCGCCGGTCTCTTCGCCGAGGAACGCGAGGCCTCCGCCGGCGCCGCAACAGAAGCTGCGCTCGCGGTGGCGGGGGGCTTCAAC
>DASYOA010000080.1:0-2852 GCA_036008265.1 Opitutaceae bacterium | reverse complement strand
CCCAGCATGGTCAGTCGCCTTTTGCGTTCACTGTTGGATTTTGCCTGGTGCTTTGTTGTGACCGGGGCCGTGATGGCAGGCGTGGGCTTTGCCTCTGGCCGCGCGTCAACGGTGCTGTGCAGGAAAATAAAAACCTAATTTAAGGCCCGCGGGTTGGCGCGGCGGGCAAAACCCCGCAAAAGCATTCATTATTTTTGTTTGCACTCCGCCCCATGCTCGCGTTTTCAATTCATGGCAACAGGGGCACTGCTCCGGTTGTCACCCAGCAACCATGTCCCTGATTCCATTTTCCAGCCGGCTCATCGCTGATGTCGGCATTTCCCTCGGCGATGAAGGCAAAGGCCGGCTCATCCCGGAAATCGTTGACGAACTGCGCACCACCCGCGCGCCCGTCTCTGTCGTGCTCAAGGTCAACGGCGGCGCCAACTCCGGCCACACCGCCGGCGGCATCAAGCTCAACCTGCTGCCCTCCGGTGTCGTCGAGGTCAGCGTACAACACCTCTGCCTCGGCGCCGGCGTCGTGGCCGACCCGCGCAAAATCTGGTGGGAGGTCCGCCCGCTCGAAAAAAAGGGCCACGCCATCCTCTCGCGCCTGCGCATCGACGAGCGCACACTCGTCTCCGACCTGTCGCACCGCCTGCTCGATCTCGCGTGGGAGGACTATCGCGTCAACATCCTCCGCGAGGAACCGCGCGGCTCGACCGGCCGCGGCATCACGCCCGCCTATGTGGACGAGACCGCCCAGTGGCAGATCACTTACTCGGACTTTCTCGGTGGCCCGAATTACTTCGCGCGCAAGCTCGCCCAGCGCGCCGAGCGCGCGCTGCTCACCATCCAGCACGTCTGCCGCGTGAACGAGGCCACGTGGAACGAATTTTTCGACAAGCTCACCGCCGCCGAGCAGCGCGCCAACGCCGAGGCCATCGATCTTGGTGTGTTTGGTAAAAGCGAGTTCGACTTCACACAGTTCCGCGGCGCCGCGCCCTTCACGCTCAACCTCGAGCGCCTCACCGAAGTTTACTGGCAGGCCGGGGTCGCCCTCGCAAAAAACATCCGCGAAGTGCGCGAACTGATCCGCGCCGAGCTGGCGGCCGGCCGCACCGTCATCGGCGAATTCGGCCAGGCCTACTGGCTCGACAAGCGCCACGGCTTCTCGCCCAACGTCACCGCCTCGCACACCTACACCCCCGAGCTCTTCGAAAGCGCCGGCCTGCCCGTGCAGCCCGTGCACACGTTCGGCGTGGCCAAGGCCTACGACACGAAAGTCGGCACGCACACCTTTCTCACGCAAATGGACGACGCGCACCCGCTGTGCGCAAAGTTGAAGCAACTCGAGTTCGGCACCAGCACCGGCCGCCAGCGCATGGTCGGCTGGTACGACGCCGTCGAAAAGGGCGATGCGCTCCGCTACGGCGGATTCCAGGACCTGATGATCAACAAGCTCGATGCGCTCACCCACAGCGGCGAATGGAATGGCGAGCTGCAAATCTGCGTGGGTTACGAGGACGCGGCCGGACGCGCCTACGCCCATGTGCCGCGCAGCGAGGCCGTGCGCCGCGCACTGCACCCCGTCTATAAAAAATTTCCGGGCTGGAGCGAGGATGTGTCGCAAGTGCGCCACTTCGCCGCCCTGCCCCGCGCCGCGCAACGCTATGTCGGCGCGATGATCAAGAGCCTGCTCAACGTCGCCTACGCCGGCGAGAACTGGCCCGCCGCCAAGCAACTGCCGAACCTCCGCTATCTTGGCGTCGGCCCGGAACCGTCGCAAATCATCAAGGATGTCCCCGCCACGGCGAATTTGGTGAAGCTGGCGTGAGGTTGGTGAATTAGAATTTTTAGGATGCGGGCGGGGTGCCCCCTGGGCTTCGTAGCTTTAGCGAAGAAGGCTCACCCCGCGATCGAACCTGTAGCCGCCGAGGCTGCGCACTCGTCGCCGGGGTCGCCGACCCCGGTTCCGGCCTCAGCGAGGCCGGCTACATTAATAGACCTCAAAAGTCCTGCAGCCGCCCCTCGCCGGCCCCGCGTTGCGGTTCGAGGCACGCCAGCACTTCGCCGATCAGGTAAATTGATCCGGTCACGATAATGACGTCGTCCGGTCTGCCGACTGCACAGGTTTGCGGCGCGGGGAAAATTTCCGTTAATTCCTCGCGATGCGTCCGGCCGGCGAACGCCACCGGCACGAGCGCCTCGAGCTCCTCAAACGAGCACGCCCGCGACTGCCTGGGCACGGTGAAATAAATTTCTCGCGCCTGCCGGCCGATGGTTTCGAGCAGCGCACGCGCACGCTCTATCCCCAGCGCGCCGGTGATGACGACCGGCGCCCGACCGGTCTCGGCCACCAGTCTTTTCAAATTATCATCCAACACCTGCGCACCTTCGGGATTATGCGAGGAATCCAGCACGAGCAGCCGGCCGTCGGCCAGGCGCAGGCGCTGCCAGCGCCCGGGCCAGCTGGCCTGCTGCAGGCCGCGCGCAATGACCTCATCGTCCAGCCGCCACACCGGCGGCAGCGTGCGCGCGACAAGCGCGGCGGTGGCGGCGTTCCAGCACTGATAATCGCCTTCCAGGTTCGTGCGCGGGCAGTTGTCCACCTTTTCGCCAAAGACTTCACCGACCGACACGACGCGCGACGCGCACCCGGCCGCGATGTCGCGAATGACTTCTTCCGCGACCGCGGGCATGTGGCCCAGCACCACGGGACGGCCGGGCTTGATGATGCCGGCTTTTTCCGCGGCGATTTTTTCGAGCGTATCGCCGAGGTATTCGCAGTGGTCCAGCCCGATGGAGGTAATGACCGAAATTTCGGGTTGCACGACATTCGTGGCATCGAACCGCCCGCCCAGGCCAACCTC
>DASYOA010000079.1:0-2457 GCA_036008265.1 Opitutaceae bacterium | reverse complement strand
CCGTCCGGCAGGAAGGTGGTGAGAATCGGTATTCGCGCCGTCCAGCCGACGATGACGATGACGGCCGTTGTCGCGATGCCGATCGCCGACCATTTCGTCCATGGATGTGACGTCATCGTCAACTTTTTGAAGCCAGCTTCCATGTAAGGGAAATCATACAGTTTTGCGCTTATCCAACAAGCATTGATCGTCCCGTTTACTAAAGTTTTGTATCCGTAAATCGCGTTGGCAAAAAAAGTCGTGCTTGAAATTGTCGCGGGCGCCGCCTATCGCCTCGCGACTTCATGAAGTCACTTGTCATCGCTGAGAAACCGTCCGTGGCCGCCGACCTCGCACGCGTCCTCGGCAAAGTGCCCAAAAAGGGCGAGCACTACGAAAACGACGAATGGGTCATCTCCTCCGCCGTCGGCCACGTCGTGGAATTGGAAATGCCCGAGGACATCGACAAGAAGAAATACGGCTTCTGGCGCCTCGAAATGCTCCCGATTATCCCCGAGAAGTTCGGCCTCAAGCCGATCGCGGCCTCGAAGGATCGCTTCAACCAGCTTAAAAAACTTCTCGCGCGCAAAGATGTCGACCAGGTCATCAACGCCTGTGACGCCGGCCGCGAGGGCGAACTCATTTTCACCTACCTTTACCAGCTCACGAAAGCCAAGCTGCCGGTGAAGCGCGCGTGGATGCAGACGATGACGCCCGGCGGCATCCTCGAGGCGTTCAAGAATCTCCGCGACGGCAAGCAGATGGCCGGCCTCGCCGACGCCGCCCGCTGCCGCAGCGAGAGCGACTGGCTCATCGGCATCAACGGCACGCGTGCGCTGACCAAGCGCATGTTCGGCTCCCGCGCGGGCAACGTCGCCTCGGTCGGTCGCGTGCAGACCCCCACCCTCGCGATCGTCTATGCGCGCGAGCAGGAGATTCGCAATTTCAAGCCCCGCGCGTACTGGCGCATCACCGCCACCTTCGAAATCACCAAGGGCTGCTACGAGGGCGTCTATCAGCGCGCCAATTTTAAAAAAGCGGAGAACGACGACCACGACCGCATCGACCGCATTTGGGAAAAAGCCTTCGCCGAGGCCGTCCTTGCCGCCTGCCAGGGCCATCCGCCCGCCATCGTTTCCGAGGAAAAAAAGGGCAGCAGCCAGGCCGCGCCGCGGCTCTACGACCTGACCACGCTCCAACGCGAGGCCAACAACCGCTACGGTTTTCCCGCGCGCCGCACGCTGCAAATCGCCCAGGCCCTCTACGAGCGGCACAAGATGATCACTTATCCGCGCACCGACTCGCGCGCGCTGCCGGAGGACTACATCCCCACCTGCCGCGAAGCCCTCGACAACCTGTCCGGCAGCCTCGCGCCGCACGCGAAAAAAGTGCTGGCCGAAGGCTGGCTGCGCCCGAACAAGCGCATTTTCAACAACGCCCAGATCTCCGATCACTTCGCCATCATCCCGACCGCGCACGAGGCGATGAACCTCGATGAGGCGGAGGCCAAGGTGTACGACATGATTGCCCGGCGTTTCATCGCGGTGTTTTACCCGGCGGCGGAGTTCGACATCACCACGCGCCTCAGTGTCATCAAGGAGCACACCTTCAAGACCGAGGGCAAGGTCCTCACCTTCCCAGGCTGGCTCGCCGTTTACGGCAAAACCACGTTGGACGACGATGCACCCGACTCGAAAGCACTGCCCGCGCTCGATGCGGCGGACGGACAGCCACCCAAAGCCAAGACCATCGAGGCCATCCTCCACGCGGAAACCACCAAGCCGCCGCCCCGCTACACCGAGGCCACGCTGCTCTCCGCCATGGAAGGCGCCGGCAAGCTCGTCGATGACGAGGAACTCGCCGAAGCCATGAAGGAACGCGGCCTGGGCACGCCCGCCACCCGCGCCGACACGATCGACGGCCTGATCAACCAGAAATACATGGAGCGCCTGCAACGCGAGCTCGCGCCCACGCCGAAGGCGGAGTCGCTGCTGCAGTTTCTCGGCGCGGTCAAAGCCGACGCGCTGACCACGCCCGACATGACCGGCGAGTGGGAATACAAACTCCGCCAGATGGAGCACGGCAAATTTCCCCGCGACAAGTTCATGGCCGAGATCGTCGAAGTGACCAAGGGCATCGTCGATCGCACCAAGCATTTCGAGGAGGACGAATCCAACTCGCGCGTGACCGACATCATCTCACCCACCGACGGCAAGCCGATGCTCGAAACGCTGCGCGGCTACAAATCGCGCGACGGCGTGCTCACGGTTTACAAGGTGATGACCGGCCGAAAACTCGAGGAGAGCGAAGTGCGCCAGCTTGTAAATGCCGGGGAAATCGGTCCGCTGGATGGGTTTGTGTCACCTCGGACGGGCAACCGATTCCCTGCTAAACTGCGTATCGTGGACAATCTCAAAAAAGAAGGCCAGCGCAGGGTCGAACTCGATTTTGGCAACAAATTCGAGCTGGCCGAACTCA
>DASYOA010000078.1:0-4980 GCA_036008265.1 Opitutaceae bacterium | reverse complement strand
CAAATAATTTCCTCAAGGTATTCTACCTCAGGCGGATTTGTCGCATATTTCCGCTCTATTTTTCGTGGCTTCTGCTCTGTGTGGCAATTTGCAAGGCCCCGCCCTCGATCAAGCTGCATTTCTTCCCACCGATATTTCCTTCGAACACCGAATTTTGGACTTATTTTCTCTATCTGCAAAACTTGGTGGGGCCGATGGCCCACGGAATCATGCCCGTGTGCCTTGCCGTCACTTGGTCGCTGGCGGTTGAGGAACAGTTCTATGGCGTCATGCCCGTGTTGATCTCGATGCTGCCCCGCAAAACCTTGGCCGTCTTGATGGGCCTGGTGGTTGTTTCCAGCCCTTTTATCCGCCTGTATTTTGCCCCGCCCTTTTGGCGTTGGGATGGCCTGAGCCTTGGTGTTTTGCTGGCGTTGGCCCAACGGGACGCTCAAATCTGGAATGCGCTCAAAGCAGGACGTGGCGGCATAAGGTTTTTATGGATTCTAACCATGCTGACCGCCTGGATCGCCCCTGTTTACGTATCTATTCCGCGCGCCTTCGTGATAAGTCTCCATGATATTTCATGGACGTTCCTGGTATTACTGACGATAACCGGCGATGGCCTGGTGACCTGGCTTACCACTCGAACCTTACTGGTGAAAGCGGGCGCAATTTCTTATGGTCTTTACCTGCTTCATCTGCCGATGCTCTACTTTATTTTTTGGTGGGAAAATGGCGTGGGCTTGATTGATTTCTTCGATTGGGTGCTTACGGCGCTGGCTTTTGTGTTGGTCTGGGTGGTCGCACAAGTTTCCTACGAATACTTTGAAAGGCCAATCGTGGCGTGGGGCCATCGGGTAAAATACCTCAAGGCCGCATCGCCATGACCAGTCGCAGCCGCCACTCGCTATTTTGTCTGACCTTGGTGGCGGGGGTGTTTGTGATTTGCCTGGTTCGTCTGGTTGGATTCGTCCAAGAAAACGCCGTCAATCTGTTGTTCGATGACCAATGGGCTTTGTTGGCCCCGCTTTTTCATGGCCAGGGGCCAGGGCGTTGTTTCTTTTTGCAGGATGGGCCGCAACGGCAGGGACTCGGAGGCTTCATTTGCTGGTTTCTTTATTGGGCCACGGGCTGGAATGTGCGAGCCGAGGTTTGGGCCGAAGTGATTGTGCTGGCCTTGGCCACCGCGGTCGCCATCGCCCTGGCGGTCCGGTTGCGTGGGCGGCTGGCCTGGAGCGATGCGGCGTTCCCCTTGCTGCTGCTGAGCCTCGTTCATTGGGAAACGATGACCCTTGTCACCATGCTGGCGTATGGAATTTTACCCCTGCTGCTGATTTTGCTGCTGGCCTGCGCTTGGACGGCCAAAAATTTTGTGATGCGGGTGACCTGGGTTGGAATTTTGGGCGGGCTCTGCTTTTTCAGCAGCTACGGTTTGTGCGGCACCGTGGCCGCGATGGGCCTGGCCCTTTTGCTTTGGCTGCGGCCGGGCCCGGAACAAGCAAAAGCCGAACGACGCCAAGCGGCGCTGATCTTGCTCTGCCTGGGTGGGGCCGTGGCCGTTTTCGCGCATGGGTATCGCTGGGAGCCGGGTGTTCCAGGCTGGCGTTTCCCGGTGTCAAATTGGTGGGACTATCCGCGCTTCTGCGCCTTGATGTTCACGAGCCTTCTGGGCATTCGTTCCATTTCTATGGCGACCGTGGCCGTCGGAGCCGTGTTGTTCGGGCTTGTCTTGGGCGCTTTTGTCCAAGCGGCGGTGATGATTTGGCGGCGGGAGGCGACCGCCAGGGCCAAGGTCGTGTGGATTCTGACCGGAACCTCGCTTTTCTACGCCGCGCTTGTCGCCATCGGACGCCTGCCCACGAATATCCAGGCGGCATTTTTGTGGAGATATATGACACTGATGACCCCGGGTGTCTGCGGGCTCGCCCTTGCCGCGGAGGGATGGGCGGTCTCATGGCCGAGGGCCATGCAACGCTGCATGGCGATCGGTTGGATCGCGCTTGCGGGCATGATTTGGAGTAATTTTTTGCCCGAACAATATGGAGCCGCCGTCGCGAAGGGAAAAAGGATCTGGATCGCCAGCTACTTGAGGACGCACGACCTGCGCACGGCCAACAAGGACGCGGATTGCGGGATTTTTTTTCCGGCTCCGGAGGCGCCGTGGTTAGCCGAGCGGCTCCGCTGGCTGGAGCAGCAGCATTTGTCGTTCTTCCGGGATGCGGACAACAGCCGTCCGGAAGAAAGCGTGTCGGTCTCCGGCCGTTGAACCCCTAGCACTTGTGGGCGCCGGCGGTCGGGTAAGTGATGAAAACAGTCTGCACGGCGGCGTGGATTTCAGCGATCTTGCTTTGGATGTCGTCGAGATATTCGTGCAGTCCGGCGGTGATGATGGTGGGGACGATGGCTTGCTCGAGTTCGGTGCGAAGATTCGCAATGAGGGTGGCGGCGGCATTCTCGGCAATGTGTGGCGCCTCGGCGGTGAGTTGCGCGAGCGAGTGCTCGGCTTCGCGCACGGAATAATAGATGCTGCGCGGGAAGGCGTCGTCGAGCATGAGGTAGTCCACGACATGTTCGAGGTCGAGCTGGCCGCAGTGGCTCTTGCGAAAGGCCTCGAAGCCGGAGCACGAACGCAGCACGGAGGCCCATTGGATGAGATCGAGCGCGGAGCCGACCGCGTTGAGCGTGGGCAGCAGCGTGAAGTATTTCACATCGAGGATGCGCGAGACGTTGTCGGCGCGCTCGAGGTAGCGGCCGAGCTCGAAGAACCACCAGGCCTGGTTGCGCGGGAGCATGGACTCGGCGATGCCATAGAAGAGCTGGATCTGCGTCTTGATCCGGTTGAGGTATTCGAACGAGCCGAGCTGGGCGTAGCGCGCGTAGTCGTCCTCGCGCAGCCGGAGGTAGAAGGTGTTGATCTGTTCCCACGCCTCGCTGGCGAGCTGGTCGCGGATGCAGCGGGCGTTTTCACGCGCGAGGCTGATGCAGGAGAAAATTGAACTGGGGTTGCGCTGGTCGAAGAGCATGAACTCGACGACGGTGCGATCGGAAATATTTGTGCCGTAGAGCTTGCGAAACAATTCGTCCCCGCCGGAGACGTAGACGAGGGACTCCCAGGACTTGGGGTCATCGGCGGCCTGGCGCGCGTCGAGGTCGAGGACGAGCGCGGCGTTGACATCCACGATGCGCGCGGTGTTTTCCGCGCGCTCGAGGTGGCGGGCCATCCAGTAAACGAGGTTAGCGACGCGGCTGAGCATGGAGGAAAATGACGAAATCCGAATGAGGAATGACGAGTGGAAAGCTCATGAAGCAGCAGTGCGCAGGTTCTGATCGGTGGTTCGAACGATGCGCGAGAAAATGAGATTAAGCTCCTTGGCTTCCTGCCAAAGCGTTCGGGCGACAGGTTTTTCCGCGGGAACCGCCTTGGCGATCATGCGGCACCAATATTTTGTTTCACGAGCCTCTTTACGACAAAGGGCAATCTTGTGACGAAAGTCTTTTTTGGACTCGGCATCGTCGGCCTCGCAGTAGTTGGCCCCGACGCTCGTCGCCGCTCGCACCAATTGGGAAATGACAGGTGCCGCGACAGGATTGATTGGAAGCCCCAGGCAAAATTCAATCACGGCCTCGCCGAGTATCGCAGTCCTTTCTTCAAGATCAAAACCGGTGTGTTTCATTCGGCATAATAGCAGCGTTTTTGGACCGGGGCATTCGTCATTCGCCATTCGTGATTCGGGTTTTCTCATACGATTAACGTCTCCGGTTCCGCTTCGGTCACGGGCATGGCCTGGTTGTCGGCGGCGATCACCCAGGTGTCCTTCGAGCCGCCGCCTTGCGAGGAGTTGACGACGAGCGAGCCTTTGCGGAGCGCGACGCGCGTGAGGCCGCCGGGCATGATTTTCACGGTCTCGCCATTGAGGATGTAGGGGCGCAGGTCGATGTGGCGGCCCTCGATCGTCTCATCGCACACCGAGGGGCAGCGCGAGAGGCCGAGGGTGGGCTGGGCGATGAAGTTGCGCGGGTGGGCGATGATTTTCTGGCGGAACTCCTCGATCTGGGTGAGGGCGGCGTGTGGGCCGACGAGCATGCCGTAGCCGCCGGCTTCGTTGACGCTTTTGACGACCAGCTTCGGGAGGTTGGCCAAAATAAAAGAAAGATCCTTCGCGTCGGAGGACAGGTAGGTTTCCACGTTCGGCAGGATGGGCTCCTGGTCGAGGTAGAATTTGATCATGCGCGGCACATAATAATACATCGCCTTGTCATCGGCGACGCCGGTGCCGATGGGGTTGCAAAGGGCGACGTTGCCGGCGCGGTAGGCGTGCACGAGGCCGGGCACGCCGAGCAGCGAGTCGGGGCGGAAGACGGTGGGATCGAGGAAATCGTCATCGACGCGGCGGTAGATGACGTGCACGGGCGCGAGGCCGTGGGTGCGGCGCATGTACACGCGGTCGTTTTCGACGACGAGGTCGGAGCCCTCGACGATCTCGATGCCCATCTGGCGCGCCAGGAAGGCGTGCTCGAAATAGGCGGAGTTGTGGATGCCGGGGGTGAGCAGGACGACCGTGGGCTCGGGCACGTGTTCGGGCGCAAGGTGGAGCAGGAGCGCGAGAAGATCGTTGGGATAAAGCTCGACGGGCCGTACGCGGTAGTTGCGGATGAGGACGGGAAAAACGCGTTTCATGATCTGGCGGTTTTCCAGCACGTAGCTGACGCCGCTGGGCGTGCGCAGGTTGTCCTCGAGCACGCGATAATCGCCATTTTCATCGCGCACGAGGTCGGTGCCGTTGATGTGCACAAAAAGGCCGCGGGGCACGGCGAGGCCGACCATCTCGGGGCGAAAATGTTTAGATGTCTCCACCATCTGGCGTGGCACGATGTTTTCGGCTAGGATGCGCTGCGGGCCGTAGATGTCGGCCAGGAAGAGGTTGAGCGCAGTCATCCGTTGGGCCAGCCCGGCCTCGAGGCGCGCCCATTCGTGGGCGGGCACAATGCGCGGAATCA
>DASYOA010000077.1:0-3497 GCA_036008265.1 Opitutaceae bacterium | reverse complement strand
CTACCGCACGCAGAGCGTGCAAATGCTCAAGGAACGCGGCGTGGATGCCATCATCTCCTTTCGCGCGATGCTGCTCGACATCATCGACAAGGTCGAAATCAACAAAAACTACCGCAAGAGCGACACGCTCCAGGTCATGCGTATCCTGAAAAATTACGATTTGCTCAAGGACGCCCAACTCGACCTGCTGCCCGAACGCTCCGCGGCCGCGAAGCGCGGCAAGTGACAGGTGCCAAGTATCAAGTAACAAGGGTTTCCCGGAAAGTTTTGCCCTCTGTCTTGAGACTTGCTACCTGATACTTGTTATTTTCCCCAATCCCCATGATCCACCCCACGGCCATTATCGAGGACGGCGCACAACTTGGTGCAGGCTGCGAAATCAACGCGTACGCCATCATCAAGCGCGGCACCGTGCTCGGCGCGCGTGTCATCGTGCATTCGTTTGCCGTGGTCGGCGGCGACCCGCAGGATTTGAAGTTCACCCACGAAACGCAATCGGGCGTGCGCATCGGTGCGGACACCACCATTCGCGAAAACGTCACGATCAACCGGTCGACCAGCCCCGGAGGTTTCACCGAAGTCGGCAAAAATTGCCTCCTCATGGCGGCGTGCCATGTCGCGCACGATTGTGTCATCGGCTCCCAGGTGGTGATGGCCAATAATGCCATGATTGCCGGCCATGTGACCATCGGCGACCACGCGTTCTTCGGCGGCGGCGTGGGGATCCACCAATTTTGCCGCATCGGTGACAGCGTGATGATCTCGGGCCACGCCTCGATCACGCGGGACGTGCCACCTTACGTGATGGCGGCGGAGCGCGATGACGTGATCGGCTTGAACCTGCTGGGCCTCAAGCGCCGCGATTTCAGCCGCGCGGCCATCATCGAGCTGAAGGACGCGTTTCGCGTCGTCTATTTCACGCCTGGCAATATCCGCGACGTCGCGGCGGCGGCGCTCGTCGGCGGTGAATTCTCGACCGCCGAGGCCCGGCATTTCCTGGAGTTTTTCACCGGCGGCAAGCGCGGCTTTGTGCGCGCCCGGCGCGACGCCGAACCCAAGCAGGAGGTTGAAATAGTGTGAAGGTTTCCCGCATGCCCTGAGGTGAAAACAAAGTCTTTAAATAAACTCGCGCTCACGTGCGGTGACCCGGCGGGCGTTGGCCCGGAAGTTCTGGCGGCGTGGCTGGTCGCGCATCCCGACGAAGCGCGCGACGTCGCCGTGCTTGGCCCGGCGCGCTGGCTCGAAACCATCGGTTCTGACGCGGAGAAAATCGCCGTCGGCCCGCCGGAATTTTTTGCCCAGCCCGGCTCGCCGACGCTGGACGGCGCGCGCGTGGCCCTCGCCGCGATGGAACGCGCGGCCGAAGGCTGCGCGCAAGGCGAGTGGGCCGGCGTCGTCACCGGCCCGGTCAGCAAAAGCTGGCTCGCGCAGGCCGGCTTCGCCTTTCCCGGCCAGACGGAATTTTTTGCCGCGCGCTGGGGCGGCGAGCCGACGATGGCGTTTTGCGGCGGCCGGCTCCGCGTCGTGCTGCTGACGTGGCACGTCCCGCTGCGCGAGGTGTTTTCGCACCTGACCGGCGAGAAATTTGCCCGGGCCGTGTATGCTGCCGAAGAACTCGCGCGCGCGGAGGATATGGCTGCGCCCCGGATCGGCGTGTGCGGACTGAATCCGCATGCGGGCGAGGACGGTTTGCTCGGCGACGAGGAGCGGCGCGTCATCAACCCGATTCTCGATCGGCTGCGGCCGCAGTTTCCCGGCCTTTCGCGCTGCGAACCGGGCGATACGCTGTTTGCGCGCGCGCTGCGCGGGGAGTTCGATGTGATTGTTGCCCTTTATCACGACCAGGGGCTCGCGCCGCTCAAGGCGGTGGAGTTCGAGGAATCGGTGAACGTCACCCTCGGCCTGCCCTACGTGCGCACGAGCCCTGACCATGGCACGGCGTTCGGCATCGCCGGGCAGGGCCGGGCCAGTGCGCGCAGTTTTGCCAACGCCGTGGATGTCGCGTGGCGCTTGCTTCGGGCGCGGACTGCGCAATAGTTATAGCAATGTCTGCGACCGAAACCGCCACCGCATCGCCCGCCGAGGTCCGCCTCGGCAATGAGAACCTTGTGCGCCTGACCGAGCCCGCGGCGGGAAAAGTGCGCGCGCTCATCGCCCGCGAACAGCAGGGTGAATTTCTGCGCATCGCCATTACCGGCGGAGGCTGCAACGGCCTCAGCTACAAGCTCCGTTTCACACCCGAGCCGAAGCGCGGCGACATTCTCGTGCGCTCAGCCGGCACCGCGGTGCTGGTCGATCCCAAGACCGCCCTCTACCTCAAAGGCACGGTGCTCGATTACTTGGACAAGCTGGTGGCCGGCGGCTTCAAGTTTGCCAACCCCAA
This sequence comes from Opitutaceae bacterium, assembly GCA_036008265.1. Classification (GTDB taxonomy): domain Bacteria; phylum Verrucomicrobiota; class Verrucomicrobiia; order Opitutales; family Opitutaceae; genus DASRHD01. The sequence goes on along the minus strand of DASYOA010000077.1, from coordinate 1,114 downwards.
TTCCAAGGCCAGTTGTTCCTGCGGCGAGAGTTTCAGCGTATGAACCGCTTGGCGTGCAGAGGACTTCAATCGACCTCGGGATTCCCCCTTGGTGATTTTTTGGGCTTTTGGCTTTGGAACTGCGGATTTTCCTGTTGTCAATGTGACGCAACCCAGCGAGAATTTCCTTCCGCTTAAAATCATGTCACTTCCTTATTGATGGCCTCTCCTTTCCCTCCTGCCGGTGGCGGACGCCCCGGCCAGTTTCAACGTCGCAACACGGATCCGTTTTCCAACATCCGTCGAAACTATCGGATCAAGGTCCCGCAGGTTCGCGTGATTTCGCCCGAGGGGAAGCAGCTTGGAATCCTGGATACGGCGAAAGCCATCAGCCTCGCGCTCGAAGTTGGCCTCGACCTCGTCGAGGTCGCACCCAACGCCACGCCGCCGGTTTGCCGCATCATGGATTTCGGCAAATACGTTTACGAAGAGCAGAAGAAGCACTCCCATTCGAAAACCACCGCGAGCAAGATCAAGGAAATCGAGTTCAGCGCGCGCATTGCGGAGAACGATTTTTTCACCAAGATCCGCCACGGCGAGGAATTTCTCTCGCACGGCAACAAGGTGAAGCTGCGCCTGAAGTTCCGCGGGCGCGAGATGGCGCATACCGAGATCGGTTTCGATGTGATGAAACGCGCCGTCGCCGAGCTCGCCGGCATGGGCCATCCCGACAACGATCCCCGGTTGATCGGCCGCAACATCCACGTGATGCTCACCCCTCTTCCGGTCAACAAGCGCAAGCCGAAGTTTCACGTGGCGGCAGAAGACGACGACGAGGAACCGGACGAGCGGCCCACGTCGCAAAGCGCGTGAGGAGGAGCCATGCGGCAAAACCTCATGGGGCGCCTCGCTCGGATGCTGGCTCTGGCGATTCTGGCCGCGTGTTTTACGGTGCGGTCGAGGGCGGCCTTCGAGGCGGCTAAAATCGATGGCGTGAAATGCATCGACGCTGTGGCGTTGGGCGAAAGCTTTGGCCTGCGCGCGTCCTGGATCGAACCGGATAAACGCCTCGTGTTGCAGAACGCGACCACGCGCGTTGAGTTCGAGGTCAACCAGCGCGATGCCATTTTTGACA
>DASYOA010000076.1:0-1538 GCA_036008265.1 Opitutaceae bacterium | reverse complement strand
CATCGGGTTTCTGAGAAATGTTCTTGCTCCCCGCTCCCATCGGGCGGAAGGGAACCGACCTGCAAAGTAAAAGCCCGGTCAGATTCCGTTCTTTTTGTTTGCACTCAGCCGCGTGCTCGCGTTTTCACTTTACGGCAACAGGGGCGCTGCTCCGGTTGCGACCAAGCAACCATGTCACTGATTCCATTTTCCAGCCGGCTCATCGCCGATGTCGGCATCTCGCTCGGCGACGAAGGCAAAGGCCGCCTCATTCCTGAAATTGTTGACGAGCTCCGCGCCACGCGCGCGCCCGTCACCGTCGTGATCAAGGTCAACGGCGGCGCCAACTCCGGCCACACCGCCGGTGGCATCAAGCTCAACCTCCTGCCCTCCGGCGTCGTCGAAGCCGCTGTGCCGCACCTTTGCCTCGGCGCCGGCGTTGTGGCCGACCCGCGCAAAATCTGGTGGGAGACCCGCCCGCTCGAAAAAAAGGGCCACGCCATCCTCTCCCGCCTGCGCATCGACGAACGCACGCTCGTCTCCGACCTGACCCACCGCCTGCTCGATCTGGCGTGGGAGGATTACCGCGTCAACATTCTCCGCGAGGAGCCGCGCGGCTCGACCGGCCGCGGCATCACGCCCGCCTATATGGACGAGGTCGGCCAGTGGCAGATCACGTTCTCGGATTTTCTTGCCGGGCCAAACTACTTCGCGCGCAAGCTTGCCCAGCGCGCCGACCGCACGCTGCACACCATCCAACACGTCTGCCGTGTGAGCGAGGCCACGTGGCACGAATTTTTCGACAAGCTCACTGCCGCCGAACTGCGCGCCAATGCCGAGGCCATCAATCTCGGCGTCTTCGACCAGAGCGAGTTCGACTTCACGCAATTCCGCGGCTCCGCGCCCTTCACCCTCAATCTCGCGCGTCTCACCGAGGTTTACTGGCAGGCCGGCGTCGCCCTCGCAAAAAACATCCGCGAAGTGCGCGAAATCGTCCGCGCCGAGCTGGCCGCCGGCCACACCGTCATCGGTGAATTCGGCCAGGCCTACTGGCTCGACAAACGCCACGGTTTCTCGCCCAACGTCACCGCCTCGCACACCTACACACCTGAACTTTTCGAAAGCGCCGGCCTGCCGGTGCAGCCCGTGCACACTTTTGGTGTGGCCAAGGCCTACGACACGAAAGTCGGCACACACACGTTTCTCACGCAAATGGACGATGCGCACCCACTGTGCGCAAAGTTAAAACAACTCGAGTTCGGCACCAGCACCGGCCGCCAGCGCATGGTCGGCTGGTATGACGCCGTCGAAAAGGGTGACGCGCTTCGTTACGGCGGATTCGAGGATTTGATGATCAACAAGCTCGATGCCCTCACCTACAGCGGTGAATGGCGCGGCGAGCTGCAAATTTGCGCGGCTTACGAAGACGCTGCCGGCCGCACCCACACCCACGTGCCACGCAACGAGGCCGTGCGCCGTGCGCTGCATCCGGTTTACAAAAAGTACCCGGGATGGAGCGAAGATCTGTCGCAAGTGCGCCACTTCGCCGCCCTGCCCCG
>DASYOA010000075.1:0-3394 GCA_036008265.1 Opitutaceae bacterium | reverse complement strand
CAGGTTACAAACGCAGCCGAAAAACAAGCTCCGCCGCGGGCGAAGGCCGCGCGGCGGAGATGAAATCAAACCACAAAACGTGCGTCAGTTGGCGGGAGGCGGCGGGGTGTCAGCCGGCGGCGGGGGCGGCGGCGGGTTGTCCTTATCGCGGACCCCACCGCGCATGCTTTTTAATTTCTCTTTCTGCTCGGGCGTGAGCAAGTCAGCTATCTGCTTGCGCGTTGATAGCATGATAGTGCGCATTTTTTCGTGCTTCTCATCATCCGTCAGTGAAGCATCGTCATGCAAGGCCTTGATCTGATCGAATGCCGCATTGTACAGCGGAAGGATTTTCGCTTTTTGGTCGTCAGTCAGGTTAACCTGCTCCGACAGCTTTTGCAGCATCCGCTGCGGATTCGGCATGTGCGGGTGCGGCGGCGTTTCACCCGTGTCGGGTGGTGAGGCCGGCTGAATCGACGGGCCCGATTGAAGGGGAGCTGATTGGTCGTCCGCATGAAGCAGGCTGGCCATGGGCAAACCTAGCAGCAGGGCGGCCAGGGAAAGTTTAAAGGTCAATTTCATGGAATAATTTGAGGTTGTAAGAAGAAGACGTTGGCGGCCGGGAAAAGTTTCCCAACTGTTACCCGGTTGACGCGCAAATCCCCCTGCTGACCGGCATACCGAGATAAATCGGCGCTTATTAGCCCCCATTAATGGTTCAATGGCATAGATTCGGCCAAGAACTCCGCACTTTCCAAGCGGCCCCGCACCTGCTTTCATCCTGCCATCCCGTGCCCCCGCGCATGGAACAAACGCCCGCTCCACGTCACCAACGAATTATGAAAAAGCTATTTCTTTGCCTGCTCGCCGCCGGCCTTGTGGCCGCACCGCTCGCCCGCGCCAGTGATTCGCGCGACGAACTCGCCGCGCATCTTCGCGACTGCGAGGCCATCCTGCGCGATTTCCAGAGCGACTCCGCCACCGCCATTCCGTCCAACGTGTTCGCCAGCGCACACGCCCTCGTTATCGTGCACCAGTTCAAGGCCAGTTTTCTCCTCGGCTTTCAGGGCGGCTACGCGGTCGCCTTCGTGAAAAAGCATGACGGGCACTGGAGCGTGCCCGGCTTCATGCACGCGGGTGAACTAAGCCTCGGCCTGCAGGCCGGCGGCAAGGCCGTCGATCTCATTTATATCCTGACCGACGACGCCACGGCGCATAATCTCCTCCAGACGCGTTTCAACGTCGGCGTCGATGCCAAGGCCGTCGCCGGCCCGCACGCCAAGGAAGCGGAAAGTTCGTCCGACATCCTGAAGGTGCCCGTGCTCATCTACAGCAAATCGCTCGGCCTCTATGCCGGCGCCACAGTGAAAAGCGGCTACCTCACGCGCGACGACGAAGCCAACCAGCTTCTCTACAATACGCACTACGGCCTGCCGGAAATCCTTTACAGCGACTGGGTTCAGCCCGTGCCCGAGGCCGAGCCGCTGATGAATTACGTGCAGCAGCTTGCGCCGTGAACCTCGTCGAGCGCCCTGCGCTCGAACGAGGTGTAGTTGGTAATTCGAATTTGGTAGTTGGTACGGACGTCCTCCTTCGCTCTCCAAGCTACGGAGGACGCGGCAACCGTTGGACCGAGACTGCACTAAATACCAATTACAAACTACCAATTACCCTGCGCGCTCCGCGCGCAGGTACTCCACCAGTTCCGCCAGCGCACGTTCGGCCACGAACTCCTGCATAGCCACACGGGCCAGCCCCGGCCCATCGATCCGCCCGCTGCGCACGATAAATGTTTTGCCCCGGCCCGACCGGGCTCCTTGCCTGTGGGCCAGCGCCCACCACGCAAACGGCGCGGTGAGCTTCCCTTCGACCGGGCTCAGGGCAGGCCCTTCGGCTGAAGGCCTGCCCTGAGCCCGGTCGAAGGGTTCCGCATAACCGGTCGTCGCCACCGCAAAATCGCTGCCAAACAGGGCGCAGGCACCGCACGCCATCTGCTCCGCCACATTGGACGAAATGCTGTTCACGGCTTTCGCAGCGGCGCGCTTCACGCCGAGATGCTTCACTTTTCCATCGAGCGTGTAGGCCGTGATGCCGCCGAGAAAAAATTCCGACGCGCCCGAAATTGCCCCGATGCGCGCCTGCAAATGCCCGCAGGTGATGCTCTCCGCCACGGCCAGCGTCCGCCGCGGTTCGCGAAGCAGCAGGGCTTTGAGTTCCTCGCACGCTTGCATGGCTTGTTTCAAATTTTTATTTCCAGCCCCACCGGGCAATGGTCGCTGCCCATGACTTCGGGCGAAATCCAGGCGCGCTTCAACGCCGGGCGCAACTTCGCGCTCGCCACGAAATAATCGACGCGCCACCCGATGTTCCGCGCGCGACAGTCGCCCATCTGGCTCCACCATGAGTAGCGGCCGGGGCCTTTCTCAAATTCGCGAAACGTGTCCACGAAACTGCGGGCGAGCAGCCGGGAAAAGTTTTCGCGCTCCTCGTCGGTAAAGCCGGCGTTGCGGCGGTTCGACTTCGGGTTGGCGAGGTCGATTTCGGTGTGCGCGACGTTGAGGTCGCCGCAAAAGACCACCGGCTTCTTGCGCTCGAGCTTTTTCAGGAACTTCAAAAACACCGGGTCCCATTCCTGCGTGCGGTAGGCCAGCCGCGTGAGGCCGCGCTGCGAGTTGGGCTGATAGACGTTCACCAGGAAGAACCCGTCGAACTCCGCCGTGAGCACGCGCCCCTCGCGATCGTGATCGGCGGCGCCAAGGCCGAGCGTCACGCCCAGCGGCTTCACGCGGGTGAAAACGGCGGTGCCGCTGTAGCCCTTTTTGTCCGCGCTGTTCCAGAACACATCGTAACCGCGCGGCCAGACCACGTGCTGCACGTCGCCGGGATGCGCCTTGGTCTCCTGCAGGCAGATGACATCGGCGCCGACCTTCTCAAAATAGTCCGCCGCGCCCTTTTTCAGCGCGGCCCGCACGCCGTTGACGTTCCAGGAGATGAGTTTCATGCCGAACCATCAACGCTCCCGCCGCCGCCCGGCGCAAACCGTTTCGCGCGCGGCGGCATCCTGCCGGCGTTTTAGCGCCAGCAACCGAGCAGCGCGCCTTGCAGCGCGAACAGCACGATTTCGTGGCCAAGGTTGATCCGCAGCAACCGGGCCGAACGGTTTTCCCAAACCGCGCCGTTGAGAATCCGGCTGCCGACCACGATCGCACCGATAAAGGCACCGAGTTCCGCCCCTTTCACCGCGCCCACCGAGTGATGGGCATCGACCAGCACGGCCAGCCCGAAGGTCGAAAGCAGGGTGAAAATGAAAGCCACGGCCGTCGCCTGACCCATCCTTCCCTTGAGGTTGGCCAAAGCTTGCGAGGAATTTTGCATTTCAGTCACCCAGGCCTTGTTGAACATCACGGGCGAATAC
>DASYOA010000074.1:0-3006 GCA_036008265.1 Opitutaceae bacterium | reverse complement strand
GTAAACGAGCCCGAGATCCACGATGTTCACGGGGATTTCCGGGTCGTAAACTTTTTTGAGCTGGTCCCAAACCGCCGCGGGATCGGGTGCGCCGCTGGTGGTCGGGGCGGCGGCAACGATTGTGTCCGCGACCTGCTCGCCGATCGCATCGGCGTCCTTGCCGTCGAGGCGGAAGAGGCCGAAATCGGTCTGCACCGTGTAGCTGCCGCCGAGCGTCTGGTGGATGAAGAGGCGCGTCCCGGCGGGAAGCAGTTGCTTGTCGCCGCTCGGAATCTGCGTGGCGGGAACGTCGCGGGAGAGGGTGCGTTCGCGATTGGGCATGATTTTTGGATTTTGCACTTCGGGCCGAGGTAGGGACGGACCGCCGGGCCGTCCGTCCTCTCGGCGCGCCCGGCGGTCGCGCCCTACCTTTGCTTGGTTATTTTTTGAACTTTGATTGGATCAATTCGCGCAGGGCGGCGTGGAGCTCGTCGTTTTAGAGCTTATTAAGGACTTCCTCGAAGAAGCCGAAGACGATCAGTTCGCGCGCGAGGGCGGGGCGGATGCCGCGCGATTCGAGATAAAACATTTGTTCGTCGTCCACGTGGCCGGTGGTGGCGCCGTGCGTGCAGCGGACGTCGTTGGCCTGGATCTCGAGGCCGGGGAGCGAGCTGGCCTCGGCCTCGGGCGAGAGCACGAGGTTGCGGTTGCTCTGGTAGGCATCGGTCTTTTGCGCGTCGGGATCGACGACGATGAGGCCGGAGAAAATAGTGCAGGCCCGGTCGAGGAGGGCGTTTTTGTAGAGGAGGTTCGAGCTGGTGTGTGGCGCCTGGTGGGTCTGGAGCGTGCGCTGGTCGAATTCCTGGGCGTCCTGCGCGATGGTGAGGGCGAGCATTTCGCTGTGCGCGCCCGGGCCTTGCAGCCGGCTGTGCGACTCGTGACGCGACTGGCGTCCGCCGAGATGGACGTTGAGCGAGAGCACGCGCGCGTCGCGTTGCGCGGTGGTGGCGTTGCTTTGGATCGAAAGCGTGTCGCGAGACCAGTTTTGCGCGCCGACATAAGTGAGCTGCGCGCCGTCGCCGGCGTGGAGGTCGTTCACGCCGGAGGCAAAGCCCTTGGTCTCTTCGGCCGAGAGGAAAAATTCGACAAGGGTGACCTTGGCGAGGTCTTCGGCGATGACGATGGTGTGGGGGAACACGGCCGAGCCCGCGCCGGCCGCGGCATGCGTGGCGACGAAAGGCGAGGGGATTTCGACGCCGCGCGGCACGTAAAGAAACGCGCCGCTGGTGGTGAGCGCGGCGTTGAGCGCGGCAAGCTTGTCGGCGCCGAGGTTCGCCGCCTGGGCTTGGAAGTAGCGGCGCACGAGGTCCGCATGCTTCACCAAGGCGTCCTCGAGCGAGGTGAAAATGACGCCGCGTGCGGCGAGATCGGCGGGCAAAAGTGAAACCGAAGCGAGGCGGTTGTTCGCAAAGACAAGCTCGGCGCTGCGCGCAAAACCGGGGGTGGACAAAGCCGGCGCGTTAGGGATAACGTGCCCTACCTCGTAGCCGTCGAGTTTTACCCCAGCGGTGTTGCTGAAGCGCCAGAGTTCATCCGTGCGTTTGGGCAGGGGCAGCGCGATGAAGCGATTCCAGGCCTCGCGCTTGAGGTCGAGCCACCATTTTGGGAGGTGGCTGAGCGACGCGAGGTGCGTGGCGAAGACATCGGCGGTGAAGCCGCCGTTGGGCGAAGAGGAATCTTTGGTTTCCGTGAGGGCGGACATTTGGGAAAAATGACGAATGACAAATTAAGAATGACGAATGACGAGTGAGGCGGAGAGCTGACGTTGCCTCAAATGAACATTCGTCATTCGGGTTTCGTCATTTCGGTCGGATTTATCCGACCGACCCTTCCATCTCGAGGTCGATGAGGCGCTTGAGTTCGACCGAGTATTCCATCGGGAACTGGCGCACGAGGTCGTTGATGAAGCCGTTCACGGCGAGGCTCATGGCCTGGCCTTCGGTCAGTCCGCGCGACTGCATGTAGAAGATCATTTCTTCGCTGACTTTCGACACGCTGGCCTCGTGCTGCACGGCGTTGGCGTCGCCGCGCACGGTGATGGCCGGGTAGGTGTCGGTGCGCGAGTTGGTGTTGATGAGCAGCGCGTCGCACTCGGTGTTGTTTTTGCAACCCTTCAAATGTTTCGGGATGTGGACGAGGCCGCGGTAGGTGGAGCGGCCCTGGCCGACGGAGATGGATTTCGCAATGATGGTCGAGGTGGTCTCATCGGCGGCGTGGATCATTTTCGCGCCGGTGTCCTGATGCTGGCCGTCGTTGGCGAGGGCGATGGAAATGACTTCGCCGCGGGCCTTGCGGCCTTTCAGGATGACACCGGGATATTTCATCGTGAGGCGCGAGCCGATGTTGCAGTCGATCCACTTGATCTCGGCTTCCTCGTGGGCGAGGCCGCGCTTGGTCACGAGGTTGAAGACGTTGGCCGACCAGTTCTGGACGGTGATATACTGGATCTTCGCGCCCTTGAGCGCGACGAGCTCGACCACGGCGCTGTGCAGCGTGCTGGTGGAAAACTTCGGCGCGGTGCAGCCTTCCATGTAGGTGACCTCGGCGCCCTCGTCGGCAATGATGAGGGTGCGCTCGAACTGGCCGAAGTTTTCCGCGTTGATGCGGAAGTAGGCCTGCAGCGGATGCGAGACCTTCACGCCGGGCGGCACATAAATGAACGAGCCGCCGGAGAACACGGCGCTGTTGAGCGCGGAGAACTTGTTGTCGCCGGTCGGGATGACCTTGCCGAACCACTTGCGGAAAATCTCCGGGTGTTCGCGCAACGCCTCGGTGGAATTGACGAAAATGACGCCCTGTTTCGAGACCGCCTCCTTGATATTGGAGTAGGCGGCCTCGCTGTCGAACTGGGCCTCGACGCCGGCAAGGAACTTGCGCTCCTGCTCGGGGATGCCGAGGCGTTCGAAGGTTTTCTTGATGTCGTCGGGCACCTCGTCCCACGTGCGCTTGGGCTTCTGGCCGCTGGCG
>DASYOA010000073.1:0-2537 GCA_036008265.1 Opitutaceae bacterium | reverse complement strand
CCATGATCTCGGAACCGGGTGATCCTTGCGGAGGGCCTGGTACGGGTCGAAAAGGGAGACAGGCAATGCAATCGCCAGTCATCAAGCGCTCGATCGTTATCGCCGGTCATAAGACCAGCGTTAGCCTTGAAGACGCCTTCTGGAGGGGACTCAAGGAGATCGCAATCGGCCGCAACAAGACATTGTCGGATCTCGTCGCCGAGATCGATACCGGACGCCAGCACGGCAATCTGTCGTCGGCCATCCGGCTGTTCGTGCTCGACCATTACTGGGCAAAAACCAACGGTCATGCTGTCGAGAGCAGCGGCCAAACGCCGCTGATGGTGACGCCCGCAGCAGCCACATCAGTTCTGCGGCCGCAATAAAAGATCAACCGGCGGTCCCGCTGCTTATGGGGCCGCTGGCGAGGTCGGCCGCGGCGCGGGCAGCGGCTTATTTGTGTTGTTGATCCGGTGAGGCCGGCAGCCAGTGCTTTTTAGGGCGTCGCGTGATGGGCGCGCGCCGAACACGCCGTATGCCAGTTTGAAAGCTCGCTTTGAGGCAGAGACAGACTATCGTAGCGTATGGTAGATTTTCCACACTGCCTGCTCGCTTAACCGACAGGAAATTCCATGGGGGGAATCATGCGCGTACTGATCGCTTTCAGCGCGATTACGCTAATTGCAGTTATGTCGTTCGTCACAGTGCCCGCCTTTGCCGCGAAGTCCTGCGACGAATATTGCCTCGGCGTTTGCCAAACCGCAGCGTCCAAGAGTTGGTGTCTAAGCACTTGCGGGCAGAAATGCCGCATGAGCCATCCAGGTCATTGAACGTCCAGACGAGCGCATCGCAGCCGAGCAATTAAAATAAGGCCCCGGGTCGCGCCCGCCTGGCGCCGGTCGGATCGGCATCGATCAGGCGCACAACAGCACTCCCAGTTCGCGGCGCTGTCCGGGACAGCTCAATCGAGGATACCGTCGTCGGCCAAGCCGAGTCGCGCGTCCGCTTCGCCCCAATGGCGACCGGATTGCTGCGTCGCGCTTGTGACGCTTCAGGACATAAGCGGACTCATAATCGCAACAACAGCAAATATATTCGATCACCGTATCCATCCGGTGAAGGCCCTGTGCACCGCGACGTCCTGCGGTCGTCGTGGCCCGGGGGATTTGGAATCTTGTAAATAAGCCACCCCTTGAAATGGGCTTTAGTCGCTCGCTGAAGTCTTCATTTTTTTCCGACGCGAGAACCTGACGATTCGTCGCAAGTTGGCAAAGTTCGGGCCTCAAACACTGTTTTGCGGGCCTAAGGATGATTCCTTTGATTTTTTTGGCTAAATCGAAAATTTGAAGATTCGCTGCGAATTCGCAAAGTTTTGGCTTCAGATACCGTTTTGAGGCCTAACAATGATTCCTGCGGTTTTGCCGACGCGAAAAATCTGACGATCTCGGATTCGGTGGAAAGTCAGTGTGAAAAACCCACTGCGACGGTTCGCATGCTTTGGGCTTCAAAATTCTGTCTTGGCGCCTCAAGACACTATCCTGAGCGCCAACTGCAATTTTGTAAATGGCTCCTGTAATCGCCCAAGTGGCGATCAAACTGGAGAATAAATAAAATGTCTAAATCATCAAAAAAAGTGAAAAAAGCCAAACTCTCAGGTCATGGTCGAGGACCGAAAGGTCCTACTGGAAGATTCTGGACCCAGTGGATCGAGCCAAAAAGGACCGCATTTATCTCGGAAAATTTGATGCCGGTCCACTTCGTGATCAAGAATCACGGGCCGGGTCCCGTGTTCTTGGTGGCTGGACAAGGCAAGCAGATGGATCTCGGTCCGGACACCGTGCACGTCACCTACGCTTACGGGCCAATCTGGGTCAAGAACCAGGACGAAAAATCGGGTGCCCTGATCGAGTTCGATTTTTTGCCCATCTTTCGAAAGTAGGCAGGGTGGCTAGCAGCCATACAAGCTGACCTCGATCGACTAAGGCGTGGCGGGGGAGCCCAATTGGGCTCCCCCGTTTCGATTCCGAAGCGGTATATCAGGCGGCGGCTCGGCGTTCCGCGTGCCAGTTCCACGGCAACAGGTCGCCGATCCGTTTTGCCGGGTAATCCAGCATCCGTGCCAGGACATCGGCGAGCCAGGCCTGCGGATCGACGTCGTTGAGCTTGGCGGTGGCGATGAGCGTGTAGAGGGCAGCTGCCCGTCGGCCGCCTTCGTCGGAGCCGGCGAAGGTCCAGTTGCGGCGCCCGATCGCGATGGCACGCAGCTCGCGCTCGGCGGCGTTGTTGGTCATGCACAGGCGGCCGTCTTCGAGGAAACGGATCAGCGCAGCCCAGCGCTTGAGGCTGTACTCGATGGCCTTGCCGGTGTCGCTGTTCTTGGACACCCTGGTGCGCTGCTCGCGCAACCAGATCTCCAACGCGACGACGAGCGGCCGGCTGCGCTCGGTGCGCACGGCCACACGCTGCGGCGGGCCGAGGCCGTTGATCTCGCGCTCGATAGCGAATAGCGCATCGATGCGCGCAATCGCCTCGCGGGCGATCGGCGCCTGGCTGATCCT
>DASYOA010000072.1:0-4286 GCA_036008265.1 Opitutaceae bacterium | reverse complement strand
ACAATGGGCAGCGAGGTGTAGCCGCCGATGAAGGTCTGCTCGACGACGCGCCGGATGATGCGCGGCGCGGCCGGCAGCATGAAAAACGCCCGCTTGGTAATCAGGATGGAGCTCCCGATGCCTTCTAAAATTGAGGTCAGTTTTTTCATATCAGCGCGACGTGACCAGAGGGTTATGTAGTTTTGCCGAAAAATCCAATGCGAACGGTCGCCAGCCTTGTCCGCCCTCGTTGCAGTGCAGCCCGAGCAGTCCGCCCAGAAATGAGACGCGTGTGGTGCCGGGAGCTTTTTGGACTTTGAAAAACGGCCCGAAATGGAACTCCGAGCTTTCGGGTGTACGCTGGCAGGTGATGAAATTGAAAAGGAAATCCTGCCGCACGGTGCCGGGCGCGCGCCGGTCGTAGCGGTAAAGGGCGGCCAGCGGGCTGTAAACGAGCCGCATGGTCTCATTCGTCGAGAAAAACGACTCGAACGGGCTGAACACCTGCACCTGGCGGCGGCCGGCGCCGTTATCCCACACCGTGATGACCGGCCACAGGCTGGTGCGGCGTGCAGGCGGCAACTGCGGGTGCCGGATGCTGTGTTCCGTCAGCGACCAGTAAATGGAAAAAAACAGGGTGGTCTTGGTCTGCGCGAGGCCGGCCTCGTTCCAACGGATTTGCCGCCACAGCGGCCAGCACACCCAGGTCTTGTCCCGGCCCTTGATGATCGAATGGGTATAAAAGGGAGCCCAGCGGTTGTAGTAATGATCGTCGCCGCGGCCCTGCAACAGGAATGGCCAGAAATAACGCGTCTCGTGAAAGCGAAAGGACACGGTTTGGTCGGTGTAGCCGAAGAACGGCCCAAAATAATTTTCGCTGATGAAGCCCGTGGACTTCTCGCGGGTGTAGAATGGCAGCACGGCGAGCTTTGCTTCCGGCTGGGGCAGCCACAGCGCGTGCTCACTTTTGGCGAAGAACGGCCAGAGGTAATACTGCTCGTGGTACGCGCCATCCTTGGCGCGCCAGCCGAAGAGCGGCCACAGCGCGAAGCCGCGGTTGCCCTCGCCCTGCGTGAATCGCACAAACGGCCATGGCGCGGTGGTGGTGGTGACGTTGTTTTTCACAAACCGGCCGTAGAGCGGAAACAAAACCCACGTCCATTCATCCACGAGGCGGTTTTCCATCCGGCCATAGAGTGGGAAAACGGCGTGATACGACGTGGCCGGGTCACCCGTCTGGCGTGAAAAATAGAACGGCCAGATATCGAGTGACTGATTCCTGTCCGGCGTGCCCGGGCGCGGGCCGGCGAAGTTGATCATGGAAAATACGCTCCAGGATGAACCGCCTGGCCCGGCCTGATAGGTAAAAATCGGATAGACGATGCTCGCCTTGGTCGTCTCGTCCGCGGCATTTTTTTCCCACACGTAAAGCGGCCGGAAGCCGCCCGTGCTGCCGTTTTCCGTGGTTTTTTCAAAAACCAGCGGCCCCACGCCCTGCCACTCCGTCACTTGTCCGGCGGCGTTTTTTTCCTCGACCCAGAACGGCCAGAAATTGCGCTCGGCGCCATGGGCTGACGACAAACCCCCGCCGGCGGCGAGGCAGGCGAAGGCAAAGAGGGGGATCAGGCGCATGGTTTGTAGTCGGGCGAACGGCGGCGGCAAACTTGGTCGTCTGCGGCGGGAAGTCAGAGGCCGCCGCAGGCGGAAAGTGTCAGGTCAGGTCTTAGACCAAAGAACGCAAGCGTTGGGTGCAATTTTTAAGTGATTTGCATGTTGGCTCGATTATGCGGAGGAAGACGTGTGCAATGGGCGCATGGTTCCATTTAATAAAATTTCTTCGACCCCTGCCGGAGGCGCGCCATGCGCATAAGCGGAGGCGCGGCGCGCGGCATTCCGCTGCGCGTGCCGCCGGGCGACGCGGTGCGGCCGGCCACCGACGGGCTGCGGCAGGCGGTATTTTCGAGCCTGGGTGCGCGGGTGGTGGGAGCGGTTTTCTGGGATTTATTTGCGGGCAGCGGAGCCTACGGGCTCGAGGCGTTGAGCCGGGGGGCGGCCAGCGGGATTTTTGTGGAGAAAAATGCCAAGGCGGCGGCCTGTGTGCAGGCCAACCTCGCGGCGGTGGGCAAAAGCCTTGGGCGCGAAATGGCCGACGCCCAAATCGTACAGGCGGATGCGCTCGCCTGGATGGCGCGGCCGGACCCCAACGCGGCAGATTTGGTTTTCATCGATCCGCCGTATGAACTTATTGCGGAGATGGCGCCGCGGATGTTCTTGAATTTGGAGACTCGGCTCGCGGCCCGGCCCGGCGCACTGGTGATTTTTGAGCTGCCGGGCGGAATGGAACTCGCGCCACCGGGGTGGACATGCCTGAAACGCCTTGGCGGCAAAGGCGCGTGCCAGCCCAGCGCGGCGTTCTTCAAAAAAGTTTCAGCTGCGCCTTGACGAGCGCCACGGCAGCCACCACGGCGGTTTCCGTGCGCAGCACGCGCGAGCCGAGGTGGACGAGCGAAAAGTTTTTTGCGCGCAGGAAATCGCGCTCGGCGGCCGACCAGCCCCGTTCGGACCCAAGGGCGAGCACAACGGGTGCGCCAGCCGGGGGCTGGACCTGGCCCAAGGGCGCCGGGGCTTCATAATTGTCAAGGGCGAGCCGGGTGGCGGCGGGCGGAGTTTTTTCGAGCGCGGCCGCGAGCGTGAGACCATGGGTGAGCCCGGGCAACCGCGTGCAGAAAGCCTGTTCCGCGCCGGCGACGAGGTGGCGGCGCCACTCGCCGCTGGTCCAGAGCGTGCTGCGCGCGTAGCTTGGCTCGGCTTTTTCGGCCGTGAAAAAATGCAGCGCGCTGACGCCGAGGGCGGTGGCCTCCTGCAGGATTTTGCGCGCGGTCTGCGGGCGCGGCAGGCCGATGAGGAGCATGATCGGATCGAGCGGCGGCGGCGGTTCTCCCCAGGCGAAGGAGAGGGTGAGGGTCGCCGGGAAGATTTTATCGATCCGGCCTTTGCCCCGTGGACCATTGATGAGGCCGGCATCGAACGGGTCGCTTTCGCGGCAGCGTAATATATCCAGCAGGTGCCGCGCACGCGGATCGGCCCGCGGCAGCGGAACGGCAATTTCGTGAGGCTCGAAAAGGATGAGATTCAGAATGGCGAGGGGTTAAAAACGCAGTGTACAAGGGCGCCCTCCTTCGCTCTCCGAGCGACGGAGGGCATGCATCGCATGATGACGCATGGCCGTGCCATGCGAAGCTCCTAAGGAGCGAAGCATGGAGCGGCTGGACGGAATCGAACCGACGACACCTGCTTGGAAGGCAGAGGTTTTACCATTAAACTACAGCCGCGCGGCGGGGATTGAGCTTCGCGGACGGAACGGTGCGGTCAAGCCTCGGATGCAGCTGCCGCGGGTGGGGGTTCTAACTCATTAAAGGTTCCGGAGGTTTTTTACGTCATGTTAGTAAGAAATGAGATTGCGACTTCATAGGCGGCATGTTCTTATGCGCGCACTATGCCGTTTATTACTTCGGCCCAACCCGGGCAGTCTTCGGCGCTGCGTCCCGAGGCGCAGCAAAGCAACAAACCCAGTTTTAAAGTCACCCAAACCCTGGCCCGACAGAAGGCGCTCGAGCGAAAATCCAAGAAATACAAGCTTCCGCTCGGCGAGTTGTGCATTTTTACCCAGCAGCTGGCCTCCTTGCTCACGGCCGGCCTGCCGTTGGTGCAGTCGCTCGAAGCGTTGCAAGACCAGACGGAGGATCAGGTGTTTTGTGTCGTCATCCGCGATGTGCGGCAGGAAATCTCCTCCGGCAACTCGTTTTCCTATTCCGTTAAAAAGTTTCCAAAAAGTTTCCCCCCTTTGTTCATCTCGATGGTTGAAGCGGGTGAGGCGAGCGGCGCGCTCTCGGAGATTCTCGCCAAGGTGGCGACTTACTTCGAAGCCAGCGTCAAGCTGATGAAAAAGGTCAAGTCGGCCATGACTTACCCCATCGTTGTCATCTGCCTGGCCGTCGTGCTGGTGAACGTGATGCTGATTTTCGTGGTGCCGGTCTTTGCCGACATGTTCAAGGATGCCCACCAAGCGTTGCCCCTCCCGACGCAGATGCTCATCGACCTGAGTCATTTTCTCGGAAGTTGGCGTGGCGCCGTGCTGGGGCTGGTGTTGTTTGGAATCGGTTACGGAGTAAGCAAGTACTGCCAGACGCCGGTCGGCCGCCGGCAAAAAGACCTTCTGCTGGTGCGCGCGCCGATTTTTGGCTCCCTGATCCGCAAAATTGCGCTTTCGCGCTTCTGTCGCACTTATGCCACGCTCATGCGTTCCG
>DASYOA010000071.1:0-3190 GCA_036008265.1 Opitutaceae bacterium | reverse complement strand
CGGTCGCGGTGGGTTGCTGCTCGGTCATGCAGGAGAATGACCAGGTCATCACCGCCTACCGCGACCATGGCCACGCCATCGCCGTCGGCATGCCGCTCAATCCGCTCATGGCCGAACTCTACGGCAAGGTCACCGGCTGCTCAAAGGGCAAGGGCGGCTCGATGCACTTCTTCGACCCGTCGCGCCGCTATTGGGGCGGCCACGGCATCGTCGGCGGCCAGGTTCCGCTCGGCGCCGGCCTCGCCTTCGGGCTGAAATACAAGGGTATCAAGGGCGCCGCCCTCACCTTCCTCGGCGACGGCGCGGTCAACCAGGGCGCCGTGCACGAGGCCTACAACCTCGCCGCGCTGTGGGACCTGCCGGTCGTCTTCATCATCGAAAACAACGGCTACTCGATGGGCACGAGCCAGGCGCGCTCCTCCGCCGGCGACCTCGCCAAGCGCGCCGAGGGCTACAACATGGCCTGGGACGTCTGCGACGGCCACGATTTCTACCAGGTGCGCGAAGTCACCGAGAAACTCCTCGCCCTGGCCCGCGAGAAATCAAAACCGAGCGTCCTCGAAATCAAAACGTACCGTTACCGCGGCCACTCCGTCTCCGATCCCGACTCGACCTACCGCGACAAAGCCGAGATCGAGGAATATCGCCGCACGAAGGACCCCATCCAACTCTTCCAAAATACGCTCGTCGCCGAGCACGTTCTGACTGACGTGCTGATTGAAAAAATCGATGCCGAGGCCAAGGAAGAGGCCGAGACCTCCGCCGCCTTCGCCGAAGCCAGCCCCTACCCGGCCATCGAGGACATCACCAAGGACGTGTACTGGGAAGAGGACAATCCCTCGCAGAAAAAATCCCAGGGCCGCATCTTCTTCGACTGACCCGGCTACTCGCGTTTTCCAATTTTCCGCTTTTCCGATTTTCTTCGATGCCACTCATCTCCTACCGCGAAGCCATCAACCAAGCCCTCGCCGAAGAACTCGAGCGCGACCCCAACGTCGTCCTCATGGGTGAGGAAGTCGCCCAGTTTAACGGCGCCTACAAGGTCACCGAAGGCCTGCTCGACCGTTTTGGTCCCAAGCGCGTCATTGACACGCCCATCAGCGAAGCCGGCTTCATCGGCGCGGGCATCGGCGCCTCCATGCTCGGCGTGCGCCCGGTGATGGAACTCATGTTCTGGAGCTTTTACTCCGTCGCCTTCGACCAAATTCTCAACAACGCCGCCAACGTCCGCTACATGTCCGGCGGCCTGATCAACGTTCCCATCGTCATCCGCGGCCCCGCCAACGGCGGAACGAACGTCGGCGCCACCCACAGCCACACGCCCGAGGGTGTTTGTGCCGCGCATCCCGGCGTGAAGGTCGTCTGCCCCGCCACGGCCTACGACGCCAAGGGCCTGCTCAAGTCCGCCATCCGCGACAACGATCCTGTGTTTTTCATGGAGAATACGATTCTCTACAACGACAAGGGCGAGGTCCCGGCCGAAGAATATCTCATTCCGCTCGGCTCGGCCGACGTGAAGCGCCAGGGTACCGATCTCACCATCGTCGCCCACGGCCGCGCCGTCATCCATGCGCTCAAGGCCGCGCAGCTCCTTGAGGCCGAGCACGACATTTCCGTCGAAGTCGTCGATCTCCGCTCCATCCGGCCACTCGACGAGGACACCATTCTCGCCTCCGTGCGGAAAACGCATCGCGTGCTGCTCGTGGACGAAAACAAGCCCTTCTGCGGCGTCGGCGCGCAGGTCAGCTACATCATTCAAAGCAAGGCCTTCGACGATCTCGACGCACCCATCAAGCGCGTTTCCGCCATCGATGCGCCGGCCATTTACAGCAAGCCGCTCGAGGACGAGCAACTCCCCAACCCGCAGCGCATCCGCAATGCCGCGCTCGCCATGCTCTGAGCTGGCGTTTGTTTCCCGCTTCCTCAATTTTCGTTTTCGCTTTCCGCTTTTCTATTTTCGCTTTTCTCCTACATGGCCCAAATCATCGACATGCCCAAACTCAGCGACACCATGACAGACGGTGTCCTGGTCAAATGGCTGAAAAAGGAAGGCGACGCTGTAAAGAACGGCGACATGCTCGCCGAAATCGAGACGGACAAGGCCACGATGGAGCTCGAGTCGTTTTTCGACGGCACCCTGCTGAAGATTTTTGCGCCCGCCGGCTCAAAAATCGCCATCGGCGCCCCGCTGGCCGCCATCGGCAAGGCCGGCGAAACCATCGATGCCCCCGCGGCGCAAACTCCGCCGCCGGCCGCTGAAAAAAAATCGACCCCTGCGCCCGCGCCCGCCGCACCCCCTTCAGCTGCGCCTGCGCCGGCCAAAGCCGCCGCGCCATCAGCGGCTCCAGCCACTCCGGCCGCGCCAGTTGCTGCTCCCGCGCCGACCCCCGCCTCGCTCGGCGGACGCATCAAAATTTCCCCGCTGGCCAGGAAAATGGCCGTGGAAAAGGACATCGATCCGGCCTACCTCACCGGCAGCGGCCCCGGCGGCCGCATTGTCCGCGCCGACATCCTCGCCGCGGAAAAATCGCCGCAAGGCCGGCTGCACACCGGCCCCGTCCAGGACGACGAGTTGGTGCCGGTTTCCAACGTGCGCGGCATCATCGCCCGGCGCCTGGTCGAGTCGAAAACGCAGATTCCCCATTTTTATCTCGAGGTCGAGGTGGACGCCGCCCCGCTGCTCGAACTTCGCGCTCGGCTCAACGCCTCGCTCGAAAAAGACGGCGCCAAACTCTCCGTCAACGATTTCATCCTGAAGGCCTGCGCCGAGGCGCTCTGCCGCGTGCCCGCCGTCAATTGCTCGTGGGAAAATTCCGCCCAGCCGGCCATCCGCCGTCACAGCGCCGCGCACGTCTCCTTCGCCGTGGCCATCGACGATGGCCTGATCACGCCGGTCATCCGCGACACGAACTCGAAAAGCATCCTCGCCATCAGCAATGAGGCCAAACAGCTCGCCAAGCTGGCGAAGGATAAAAAGCTGAAACCCGACCAGTTTACCGGCGGCACCTTCTGTGTTTCCAATCTCGGCATGATGGGCATCGATCGCTTCAGCGCCATCATCAATCCCCCCACTGCCGCCATCCTCGCCGTCGGCACGACCGTCGAGAAGCCCGTGGTGAAAGACGGAGCCATCGTTCCCGGCCAGCGCATGTCGCTCACCCTTTCGTGCGACCACCGCGTGGTGGACGGC
>DASYOA010000070.1:0-3847 GCA_036008265.1 Opitutaceae bacterium | reverse complement strand
ATCGTAGCGATTGGGCGTGAAGGGCTCCTGCACAAATTTTTTGATGTCAAGGCGCGTGTCTGAGTCGAGATAGACGCCCGAGCCGTTGGAATAGACCATGGAGTTGTTCGCATTCTTGTCGGTCAAAATACTGGCGCCTTGCGCATCAAACACCGTTTTCTCCGTCAGGGGAGTGATCGCGTCGGACGTGTTCAGGTCGGATTTGCCCTTTATGTCGGCAACAAAGAGTTTACTGGCTGGACCGTTCACGACCGCAAACGAACCGGGACTAAAAAAAGCGCCGGTCATGGCCATGGCGATGAAAAGGGCGCTGGGGTGGTAAGGAAAAAGACGGGAAGGGGTTTTCATGATGGCTCCATCGTTTAGTGCCGGTGGCGAAGAATAGCAAAATTCAACAGGCTTTGCAGTTCATGTGCTACTAGGGCTGGTTTAGTAAAATAGATAGAGGAATTACCTCATTGTCCAGCGATTTTATCAAAAAAATGTTAATTTTACAAGAAAATGTTCTTAAATTACCAAATTTACTATCTTTCCGGGGACATAAATGACCCGGCGCACGGTTTTCCCTGTAATAAAAGGCGTCACACGCGGGTGCTCAGAAGCGAGTCGCACCACCTCGTCCTGCGGCAGACCTGCCGGCACAGACAATTCAGCGCGGTGCTTGCCGTTGACTTGGACGACGAGGGTGACTTCGGCGGAGGCGAATTTGGCCGCGTCGAATTGCGGCCAGGGCGCATGCTGGATCGAAGGTTTCTCACCCAGCCGCTCCCAAAGTTCTTCCGCGATGTGGGGAGCGAACGGCGCGAGGAGCTGCAAGAATGACCGCATGGTGCCGCGGCTGACCTGTGGCGCCTTCTGGAGCGCGTTGGTGAAAATCATCATCTGCGAAATCGCCGTGTTGAGGCGCAAGGCCTCAATGTCATCGCCGACTTTCTTGATCGTCTCGTGCAGCAATTTTTCCAACTCGGGTGAATCCACCGCGGTCGTGGAAATTTTCGGATGGGCCGCGCCGTCGGGGCCGATGCACTCGCGCCAGACTTTTTGCAGGAAACGGTGCACGCCCTCGATGCCGCGCGGATTCCACGGCTTCATCGCCTCGAGCGGGCCGAGAAACATCAGGTAAAGGCGCAGCGTATCCGTGCCGTGGCTCGCGATGATGGTGTCGGGGCTCACCACGTTGCCGCGGCTCTTCGACATCTTTTCGCCGTCCTCGCCCAGGATGATGCCTTGGTGGAAAAGTTTTTTGAAAGGCTCGGCCTGTGGCACGAGGCCGAGGTCGAAAAGCACCTTGTGCCAGAAGCGCGCGTAGAGCAGGTGCAGCACGGCGTGTTCCGCGCCGCCGACGTAAAGATCGGGCACGCCCCAGTAGGCGAGGAGCTTCGGGTCGGCAAACGCGTGGTCGTTCTTCGGGTCGATGAACCGCAGGTAATACCAACAGGAGCCGGCCCATTGCGGCATGGTGTTGGTCTCGCGCCGGCCGCGCACCCAGTCACTACCGGCTGGCTTGGGTTGAGAGGCCGGCACGGCTTCGCCCGTCTTCACATTGAACCAAATTTCCGCCCAATCCGTGACATTGCCGAGCGGGCTTTCGCCCGTGCCGCTGGGCAAATAGCTTTGCACCTCGGGCAATTTGAGCGGCAACGCGGACTCGGGAACGGAAATGGCGCAGGAAATCTGCTTCCCGTCGGCGCTGGCATATTCGATCGGCTCCACGGGCCCGGGTTTGCCCAGGCGGAGGTAATCGTCCCGGCTGATCCACACGATCGGGAACGGCTCACCCCAGTAGCGTTGGCGCGAAAACAGCCAGTCGCGGAGCTTGTAGTTGACGGCGACCTTGGCGCGGTTGTGAGCCGCAAGATCGGCGGTGATTATTTTCTTCGCCTCGCGCCAGTCGAGGCCGGTGTAGCTGGCAGAGTGGACGAGTTTGCCGTCGCCGGTGTACGGCAGCTTGGACGCGGAGTCCTGGGCCGGGGAATCGACCGGCTCGATGACTTGCACCACCGGTAATTGATAGGTCTGCGCAAACTCGTAGTCGCGTTCGTCGTGGGCGGGCACGGCCATGATCGCGCCGGTGCCGTAGCCGGTGAGCACGTAGTCGGCGATCCAGATCGGCACGCGCTGGTGGTTGACCGGATTTATCGCGTACGAACCGGTGAAGACCCCGGATTTTTCCTTCGCGAGGTCGGTGCGCTCGAGGTCGCTTTTGGCCGCGGCCTTTTTCTGGTAAGCCTCGACCGCCTCGCGCTGCGCGGGCACGGTCAGCTTGTCCACGAGCGGATGCTCGGGCGCCAGCACCATGTAGGTGCAGCCGAAAAGCGTGTCGGGCCGCGTCGTAAATACGCGCAGGTCGCCGAGGGATTTGTTTTCCAGCTCGAATAAAATTTCCGCGCCCTCGCTGCGGCCGATCCAGGCCTCCTGCATGCGCTTGGTCGAGTCGGGCCAGTCGACGTCCTTCAAATCGGCCAGCAGCCGGTCGGCATAGGCGGTGATGCGCAGCACCCACTGGCGGAGGTTGCGACGTTCGACGGGGAAGCCGCCGACTTCGCTCTTGCCGTCGACGATCTCCTCGTTGGCCAGCACCGTTTTTAATTCCGGGCACCACCACACCGGCCGCTCATCGACATAGGCGAGGCCGCGCTGGAAGAGCTGCAGGAAAATCCACTGTGTCCAGCGGTAATACCGCGGGTCGGTCGTGTCGATTTCGCGATCCCAATCGTAGCTGAAGCCGAGCGCCTTGATCTGGCGCCGGAAATTTGCGATATTGTTTTGCGTGTTGAGGGCCGGATGCGTGCCGGTTTTTACCGCATGCTGTTCGGCCGGCAGGCCGAACGCGTCCCAGCCGATCGGGTGCAGCACATTGAAGCCGCGTGCGCGTCGGTATCGCGCCACGATATCAGTCGCGGTGTAACCCTCGGGATGGCCGATGTGCAGGCCCGCGCCGGACGGGTAGGGGAACATGTCCAGCACGTAGTATTTCGGCTTGGTTGAATCGTCCGTGCTTTGGAACGTGTGGTTTTTTTCCCAGAAAGTTTGCCAATGGGGCTCAATTTTGAGAAAGTCGTAGTCTTTGCCATCTATTGCCATGTGTAAAACCCACCACGATGAAGGATTGCCCCGCACCGTCAATCACTCCGCGCCTGCTTTGCCGCTGGTGGCGCACCAGCTGCTGAAGCTGGAATAATTTCATGTTTACCGGCATTGTTGAAGAAACCGGCCATGTCGTTTCCTTCGCTCCCGCGGCGAACGCCTGGCGGCTGCAGATTTCCGCCGAGATCGCCCGGCGCGACGTCGCGCTCGGCGACAGCATCGCGGTCAATGGCTGCTGCCTGACGGTCGCGGCGATCGATGCCAGGCATCTTTTTTTCGATTTGCTCGAAGAGACGCGCCGCCTGACGAATTTTGAGGTGCTCGGATCCGGCTCGGTAGTCAATCTCGAGCGCAGCCTGCGCTTTGACGGCAAAGTGGGCGGGCACTTTGTGACCGGGCACATCGATGCGCAGGGCGTCATCGAAGTGTTCGAGCAGAGGGGAAAAGATTTCTATCTGCGCGTGCGCGGACCGGAGGGCGCCGGACGCAACCTTGTGCCCAAGGGCAGCATCGCCATCGACGGCATTTCGCTGACCGTGGCTGAAGTTGATGGCGACGCGTTTGCGGTGTGGTTGATTCCGCACACCCTGGCCGTGACCAACACGGGCCGGCGGCAGGCTGGCGAACGGGTTAATTTGGAATTCGACTTGCTAGGCAAGTATGTCGAGAAGCTGCTCAACCACCGCTTAAAGGGTGCCTAAAAACGATGCGCGCCGTGCTCAACGCCCTGACCGACGAGTTAAAACGCCTGAAAGCCACG
>DASYOA010000069.1:0-2386 GCA_036008265.1 Opitutaceae bacterium | reverse complement strand
ACGGATGAAGTGATCATAGAGGTGAACAAGGATCGTCCGCCTACGCCGCCGGCCAGCACCAGCAGCGAGCCAACCACTCCGGGCGATGCGCCGAAGCTGACCCTTCCCGCCCTTGCGCCCACGAATCCGTAATCGCGCAGTCAATTTCCCCGGCCCCGCTCGTGCGAGCGGGGCTTTTTTTGTGCCGCTCGCGCGTTGCACCGCGCCCAAAAATTACTCACGTTTTTCACATGCAGCTTGCCTTCACTGCCGCCGAACTTTTGGCCTTGCTTCAGCCCCGCGCCCAACGCGGTGCCACGACCGAGATGATCCGGGGCATTGCCGCACTGGCCGGCGCGCAGTCCGGCGACCTGTCTTTTCTGGGCAATTCCAAATACAAAAACGAAGTCAAGGCCACCGTCGCCTCGGTCATCTTGCTGCCGGTCGACTATGTGGGCGAGCCGAAGCCCAACCAGCTTTTTCTCCTCGTGGACAATCCTTCCGTGGCGTTGGCGCGGTTCTGCTCGCACCTCGAGCAGCAACTTTGGCCGCGCCTTGCGCCCGGGGTGCATGCCACCGCCCATGTCGCGCCCGGCGCGAGTGTTGCCGCCACGGCCATCATCGGCCCCCTTTGCAACGTCGAGGATGGCGCGATGGTGGGCGAGCGCACCCATCTGCAAGCCCAGGTCTTTGTCGGCCGCGGGGCGCGGATCGGCGATGATTGCTGGCTCATGCCCGGCGCGATGGTGGCCGCCGAGTGCGTGCTGGGAAGCCGCGTGCGTTTGCAACCCGGGGTTATCGTCGGGGGGGACGGCTTTGGCTACGAATTGGTTGCCGGCCGGCACGAAAGAGTCCCGCAAGTCGGCACGGTCGTGGTCGAAAACGATGTTGAAATCGGCGCCAACAGCACCATCGACCGCGCACGCTTTGGCCGCACGTTGATCGGGGAGGGCACCAAGATCGACAATCTTGTCCAGGTCGGCCACAACGTCGTCATCGGCAAGCACTGCATCATTTGCGGGCAGGCTGGCATCTCGGGCAGCACCACGATCGAGGATTATGTTGTCCTCGGCGGCCAGGTGGGCCTCGCCGGCCACCTGACCGTGGGCCGCGGCGCCCAGGTCGGCGCCCAGTCCGGTGTCCCCTCCGACCTCGCCCCCGGCGTCACCGTGCGCGGCACGCCCAGCCTGCCTTTAGTGCTCGAACAGCGCCTCACCATTCTGCGCAACCGTCTCCCCGATCTTTTCCGCCGCGTGGATGCGATCGAAGAGCTGCTAAAAAAACCTTCCGCTGCGCCGTGAACTCGATCACCATGACGGCTACATGAGCAGCAAATCAGGCCTAAAAATTTTTTCCGGAAACTCAAACCGGCCGCTGGCAGAGGAAATCTGCAAGGCCATCAACGTCCCGCTCGGCGCGGCCACGGTCACCTGTTTTCCCGATGGCGAATCGTTTGTGAAGATCGATGAAAATATCCGCGGTCAGGATGTCTACATCGTCCAATCCACCTGCACGCCGACGAACCATCACCTGATGGAGCTGCTCATCATGATCGATGCCGCGCGCCGCGCCTCGGCCTTGCGCATCACCGCCGTCATGCCGTTTTACGGCTATGCGCGCCAGGACCGCAAGGACCAGCCGAGGGTGCCCATCACGGCCAAGCTGGTCGCCAACCTCCTCGTGGCCGCCGGCGCCACCCGCGTGCTCACGATGGATTTGCACAGCCAGCAAATCCAGGGCTTCTTCGATATTCCGGTTGACCACCTCTTCGCCTCGCCGGTGTTTTTCAAGTATCTCGAAAAGTTGAAAGGCAAAAAAATGGTCGTCATTTCGCCTGACATTGGCGGCATGAAGATGGCCGCGGCCTATGCGAACATCCTCGGCGCGAGCCTTGGCATGGTCTGGAAAAAGCGCACCAGCGCCACCACCGTCGAGTCCATCACCATCGTCGGGGAAGTCGCCGGCAAGGACGTGCTCATCGTGGACGATATCACCGAGACCGCCGGCACGCTGACCAACGCCGCCAAGCTCATGCGCGAGGCTGGCGCCTCCAGCGTGCGCGCCGCCGTCAGCCACAGCCTGCTCAGCCCCGTGGCCTACGAACGCCTCGCCAAGGGTTATATCGACGAGCTGATCACGACCAATACGATTCCCATCGATCCGCGCGGCCTGCCCATCCGGGTGCTCAGCGTGGCCGGCCTGCTCGGCGAAGCCATCGTGCGCATCCACAGCAACGAGAGCGTGACCAGCCTGTTTCGCATCAAGGGATTTTAGGCCGGGTAAGTAAACGGCACGGCCATGCCGCCCATGGCCGGATAAATACGGTGCGGAACCTTTTGGCGCGCGGCTTTGTCATCTCCTGTTCATCCATGAAATCCAGATCTCTTTCCGGTCTCACCCTTGCCGT
>DASYOA010000068.1:0-2511 GCA_036008265.1 Opitutaceae bacterium | reverse complement strand
ACGCCCTTCACCTCGCTCGACCAGCTCGCCGAGGCCCGGGCCGCCGTGGCGCGCACCGGCCGCAAATACATGGTTTATTTCAGCGAGCGCCTGCATGTGGAATGCGCCATCCACGCGGGCGACCTCGTGCACGACGGCGCCATCGGCCGCATCGTCCAGGTCATCGGCCTCGGCCCGCACCGGCTCAACAAGGCGTCGCGGCCCGCCTGGTTTTTTGAAAAGGCGAAATACGGCGGCATCCTCTGCGACATCGGCAGCCACCAGTTCGAGCAGTTTCTCTTTTATTCGGGCGCGACCGAGGCCGAGATCACACAAGCCGCGGTGGGCAACCTGGCCAATCCCGACACGCCCGAATTCGAGGATTTCGGCGAAGTGTCGCTGCTCGGCAACAACGGTGCCTCCAATTACGTCCGTGTGGACTGGTTCACGCCCAACGGCCTGAGCACGTGGGGCGACGGACGCACCATCATCCTCGGCACCAAGGGCTACATCGAGCTGCGCAAATACGTGGACGTCGCCCGCGACAAGACCGGCGATCATGTTTACCTCGTGGACGACCGGGGTGAGCAGCACATCGAGGTGCACGGCAAGGTCGGCTTCCGCTTTTTCGGCGAACTGGTCCTCGACTGCCTGAACCGCACGGAAAAAGCCATGACCCAGGCGCATGCTTTCAAGGCCGCCGAGTTGTGCCTGCGCGCGCAGGCGGCAGCACGGAAAATCTCATGATTGAACATCGAACATCCAACATCGAACGCCCAACACCCAAGTTCGGATTTCCGAGGATGAGGGCCGGTCTGATTTCGACGTTGAATGTTGGATGTTGGATGTTGGATGTTCGGCTTTCATGGCTTCCATGAAAGCCGCCCGCTCCATCGCCACCCGCACCGGCGACGACGGCACCACTGGCCTGCTCTACGGAAAACGCGTGCCGAAGGATCACCCGCAGATCGAGGCCGTGGGCGCGTTCGACGAACTCAACACCGCGCTCGGCCTGGCCAAGGCCACATGCCCCAAGAGAGCCCGGCGCGCCGAGTTGGAAAAAATCCAGAAGACCCTCGTCGCGCTCATGGGCGAACTGGCCTGCGCGGAAAGTGACGCAAAAAAATATGCCAAGTCCAAGTTCCCCAAACTTGGCAAAGCCGACCTGGCCTGGGTCGATGCCGCCGTAGCCACGCTTGAGGCGAAAAAAATCCGGTTCGACGGCTGGGCCACGCCCGGCGCAAACCTGCACGCCGCGGCGCTCGACCTCGCGCGTACCGTCGCGCGCCGCGCCGAGCGGCGGCTCACGGCCCTGCCCGCGCACGGGCGGACGCTGCGACCCGTCGTGCGGCAATGGGTCAACCGCACCGCGGATCTACTCTGGCTGATGGCCCGCGCCGCCGAATAGCGGCGGCAGTGATTCGAAGTTCAAGGTTCCAGGTTCAACGTTCAAGGTTTGTCTTACCAAGACGCGCTTGCCACTCCCCTTGTTATTCTGCGCGCAACGAAGAATGACAGATAAGCAAAGACCGCGATTCAATCTTTGCGAACTCTGCGTCGCCTTTGCGTCCTCTGCGTTAAAAATAAATGCTAAGCCCTGACTCCGCTCACAGCAGATCCGCGGCAAGCTCGGCGAGTCTGGAGCGCTCGCCTTTCATCAGCTTGACGTGCGCGGCGAGGATCTGGCCTTTCATGCGATTGTGCGCGTAGGCCAGGCCGTTGCTGCGCGAGTCCACGTAGGGGTTGTCGATCTGCGCGGGGTCGCCGATCAGGACGATTTTCGAGCCTTCGGAAATGCGGGTGATGACGGTCTTCACTTCGTGCGGCGTGAGCTGCTGCGCCTCGTCGAGGATGAAGAAGCGGCGGGCAATGGAGCGGCCGCGAATGAAGGCCAGCGCCTCGATTTCGAGCAGGCCGTTCCGGATCAGGCGCTCGTAGGGTTTGCTGGGCGCGAGGTTGTTGGAATGACTGTTGTGCGCGGGCTGCGCCGCGGTCATCGAGGAAAACAGGTCGTCGTTCTTCCGCTTTTTCTTCTTGGAAACTTTCTTCGAGGCGAACTGGGGCTCCTTCGGCGGCTTCGAGGGCATGAGGACCTCAAGCGCGTCGTAGTAGGGCTGGAACCAGGGCCGCATTTTTTCCTCGAGCGTGCCGGGGAGGAAGCCGATGTCCTTGCCAAGCGCAATAACCGGGCGGGAAATGGAGACGCCGTCGTAGCGCGAGGAGTCCTCGTGCGTCTGGTAAAGCGCGCAGGCGGTGGAAAGGAGCGTCTTGCCCGTGCCGGCCTTGCCGAAGCAGGTGACGAGCGAGATGGAGTCGTCGAGCAACGCATCCATGAAAAACTGCTGCTCGAGGTTGCGCGCGCGGATCGCGATGCCGCCGGGGGCCTTGACGTATTCGGGAATTTTCAGCCGGCGCACGAGGCCGTCGCCGTAGTGGCGGGCCGGCATGGTCTTTCCTTCCGGTGAGCGCAGCAGGACGTATTCATTGACAAAAAGCCGGCGCGAAACGTCAGCCGTCAGCTCAAACTCCCCT
>DASYOA010000067.1:0-3163 GCA_036008265.1 Opitutaceae bacterium | reverse complement strand
CTTCCCGGCTCAAAAACGTACTTAACGAGCTGGGCGAAGCCGGTTATTCGCTCGTGACGACCTGCTCAGCGGATGAAGCGGTTGAGCATGCGGCCACGAAGCCCTTTCCCCTTGTGCTCGTCGAAACCGAATTTCTTGCCTCTGTGGTCGGGGTGCTCGGAGTTTTCCGTCGGGCGGATGCGCTTTCTTCCATCGTGGTGGTGGCGCAAAACGCGGATTTGAACTCGATCATTCACAGCATACGCCTGCGCATTGCCGATGTTTTTTCGTATGCCGATGACGATGCCAAAATTTTGGGCCGCGTCCGGTCGTTGTTACCGGCCGTACCCATCGTCCTCACGCAATTAAACAAACAGATCGACCAACTCTCGGCCGAGAAGCAGGTGCTGGAGGAGCGCTTGCGCTCCCTCGCCGGGGAATTCGAGCTCTGGCAGAAAACCGTGGCTGGAGCCATCACCTGTGCCACCGCCCACATTAGCGGTCCGGGGTCCACCACCGCACCCACGGCCGCAAATCAGACCGAGGTGCTGGAATTCGTGCTCGGGACAAATCCCGGCGCGGTTGCGCCGGCCAGGCCCGCCGAGCCGGCCATGGCGGAAGCGGCAGCAGGCGGACTGCGCCTCAAACCCTTGATCGATTTCATCGTCAAGCAGGCGGGTGGCGGCACCGCGGGCCAACTCGCCGTTTACCACGTTTTTCTCAAGGTTCCTCTCAATCTCTTGCACGCGGCAAAAATTCCTTCGCTCCAGCTGGTCGATGACACGGTTGAAATTCAGTCACCACCACTGACCCGGGTCATCCTTAACGCCGTGCGGGAAACCCTCGGCGTGGAGTATGTGCCCGCGATGGCAAACGCCACGTAGGGCGGAGGCGGAAGATAGATAATTTAGGCCTCCTTGACTCGCCCGAGGCTGAAACCAGTCTGCCCGGCACTGGCCGAGGCCAGTTTAACGCATGACCACCGATCCGGCCAACTTCACGGAACAGCTGCGCACCATGCCGGGGCCTACAACACCGTGGACTTCCGTGACCAACCAGCTCATCGCCGCCAATGTCATCGTCTTCGTCGTCATGGCCGGATGGCTCGGAGCCGGCTGGGTTGAGGTGACGAACATGATGCCGTATATCCGTTACGGAGCCAACAATGGCGCGGCGACCACGGATGGCGAGTGGTGGCGGCTGGTCACCTGCATGTTCATGCACTTCGGGATCATGCACCTGGCCTTCAACCTGTGGGCGTTATACCAAGCCGGGCATTTGGTGGAAAAACTTTTCGGCCGCCTGCTTTACACCCTCGCCTATTTCGGCAGCGGCATTTTTGCCAGCCTCGCCAGCATCGCCTGGCATGGCGACAAGATGTGGAGCGCGGGTGCTTCCGGCGCAATCTTCGGCATCTACGGCGCCTTGCTGGGTTACATGTTGCGCGAAAAACATGCGCTGCCCGGGAGTTTTTTCCAGCCCCTGCTCAGAAGCACCCTGTTTTTCGCCGGATACAATATTATCTACGGCATGATCCATCCCGAAATAGATTCTGCCGCCCACATCGGCGGTTTTCTTTCCGGCTTCGGCCTTGGCTGGCTCACCGCCCTGCCCATCGACCCGGCGAGCCGGCTAAAACTGCTGCGACCGCGCCTCTGGCTTGGCCTGACCGCCGTGTGCGTCGGCACCGGCCTCGGCATGGCTTATACGCCCCGTTTTGATTACAGCGTGCGCGACGAGCTCGCCTGGCAGGATTCCTTCCAAGGCGTTGACCAAAAGGAACCGGCCCTGCTCAAAAGCAACGATGCGCAGTTTACGCAATATCAGGCGTCGGATCAAACGCGCGCCGACTACGCGCACTGGATCGCAACGGAACTCATCCCCTTCTATACCCAACTGCAGCAGAAGATCGCCGCCCTCAAGCTTGAGCCGGGCAAGATAACAGAGAAACGGCGGACGGCCGTCCTGCAGATGCTCCAGACAAAATTGGCCGGGTATCAACACCTGTTAAAAGGCGTGCAGGAAAACGATTCCCAGGAAATTGCGCGCAATATGGAAGCCGAACGCGACGTCCGGCAGCAGATGGCCCAACTCCCAAAATAAAGGCTGAAGGCACAACCGCTAATGAACGCTAATTTTTCCCGCGGATTACGCAGATGGCCGCGGATATGACTGCGACTAATCCGTATTGATCAGCGTCCATAAGTGTTCATCAGTGGTTAAACCTCAGCGTCGGTCGGACTTCGATGTTGGGCGTTCGGGTCGTGGTACGTTTTGGGTATTTACCTATCTGCATTAGGTTGTGGGCGGGGTGTCCTCACCCCGCGATCAGTCTCAGTGCGGGGTGAGGACACCCCGCCCACAAGTTCAAAACGTACCACTGCCGACGTTCGAGGTAGCTTGCGTTGTCTTCTACTACGACCACTTTTACCGCATGAACCCCGCTCGAACGCTGCTGGGCGCCGTGGAAGGCCTGTTGGATCGCGCCTTGTGCGTGATCGGCGCGGTGATTTTCTCCCAGATGCCCGAGTTCATGCAGCAATACCTGCAGCGGCTCGGCGGACATCTCGACGAGGCGCGCCGCCAGTTGCAGCAATTTCAACAAACCGCCGCGCAATCCGGCCTCACGCTCGATCGGTTGATCGACCAGACCGCCTCGAACGCCGACCCTGCCGTGGCCAAACTCGGTGGAGTGATGACCGCCGCCGTCGCCCGGGTCGATGCGCTGCAAACGGCGCAGTCGGCCATCCAACAAGCCTCACTTTGGAACCGTCCGTTTGTTTTCCTGCGCTATCTAGATCCCTCCATCGCGCACGCCACGTGGACGATCTTCAAACCGGCCGTGCCCACGACCCTCGAGGGCTTCGTCTATGCGCTGGCCGGCATGCTCGCATTAATCGGCACTTATCATCTCGGAATAAGATATCCGATCAAACGCATCGCCCGCCACCGGCGGGCGGAACATCCAACATCCAACATTCAACGTCCAACATCCAACGCCGGACGTTGAAATTCGGATTCTCGGTCAGGTTTTGGCCATGGCTTGTGAGTCACGGCCCGATGAATCACCCGCGGCGGCGCAGGTTTCGGCGAAAAGCCGGCGGAAGATGACGAAGTGGCTGGTCATATATATCGGTACGCCCCAGAGCGGCACGAGCGTGAGCGGCAGGCCGGCCATCTCGAT
>DASYOA010000066.1:0-6610 GCA_036008265.1 Opitutaceae bacterium | reverse complement strand
AGTGATCAATGACCATGATCATGGCCAAGGCAAGACGTCGTGGTTATTTGCCCGGCGGAGATTGCGTTTGCGGCGCGGCGGCTGCCGCCGCGGCTTGTTCTTCCCTGGCATCCCTCACCCAGCGGCGGACATCAAAGATGTTAACGTAAAGGATCATCGACAGGAGCAGGACGAGAAAAACTCCCTGGGTGGCGGCGACAATGTTGATCGGCAGCGCGCGGCCGCGGAGTTTGGCGATGGTGGCAAATACAATCTGGCCGCCATCGAGCACGGGAACAGGGAGCAGGTTGACGATGGCAAGGTTCACATTGATGAGGATCGTGAACATGAACACGGCGAGCAACCCGGCTTCAGCGGCGGAATGGAAGATATGCACGATCCCGACCACGCTGCTGAGTTTGGAAAGACCAATGTCGGAATGTGGGTTGAGCAGGCTCCACAGTGTGCGGAAGGTCATCAGGACGTTGTCGCTCACCTGGGCGAATGGATTCGGATGGGTGAGGCGGGAGCTGGTGGTGAAATCGAGCCCAAGGTCGGCCGGATTTTTGGCGCCGGTGCGCGGTGGCAGCGTGAGGGTGAGTTCGGCTTTGTCGCGGAGAATTTTAATGGCGACGGTCTGGCTGGCGTGCGCAGCGAGGTAATCCTGCCAGATGGAGAGATTTTGCACGGGCGTGGCGTCGAGACGGAGAATCCGATCCTTCGGTTTCAGGCCGATGCGCTGACCGGACGAATTTTCCGGTGCCGCGAGGACGATGAGGTCATAGGCGGGTGAGATGCCCACGCGGCGGATTTGTTCGTCGCCAGAGAGGCGCGGGTGCAGCGTGACGGTGAGCGTCTGGCCATCGCGCAGGATCGTGAAAACGTTTTGGGGCTGGCCGTCGGATCCGCGCCCACTGCTCATGATAAGCGTCTGGGTGAGGTCGGACCAATCGGTGACTTTCCGGCCATCAATGGCCAGAACGGTGTCGCCGACGCGCAGGCCGGCGAGCGAAGCGGGGCTGGGCGCTTTCGTGCCATCGTCGACGGTCTGCGAGACGTAACCGATGCGCGTGGTGGCTTCTTCGCTGCTCGTGGGCTGGCCGTGAAGCCAGACCACGCAAGCGAGCGCGAAGGCAAAGAGAATATTGAAGGCTGCGCCGGCGAGGAAGATGATGACTTTGCTCGTGTAGGTGATGGGCGGAAGTTTCGCGACATCCGTGGCGCTTTTGCCCTCGAGTGCACCCAGGTCGGCGAGCTGCGGCAGGAGCACATAGCCGCCAAGCGGAATCCAGGAGACGCGGTATTCGACACCGTCGTGGTACCAGGAGAAGATTTTTGGCCCGAAGCCGATGGAGAAGCGCTCGACATGCGCGCCGCGCCAGCGGGCCGCGAGAAAGTGCCCGAGCTCGTGCACAAAGATCGAACCGCCGAAAAACAGCACAACGAGGAACCAAGCCCAGGTGTTATTGGCGAGAACGTGCAGGAGGTCGGTGAGCATGGCGGTCAGGCCGGGGGCGGCAGCAAGCTGGTGGCGACGCGGCGGGCGTCGGCATCAAGGGCTAAGACTGCGGCGAGGTCGGCCGGTTCAAAATTTGCGACATTTTGCAAAGTTTGCTCGATGATTCGCGGAATGGCAAGGAACGACACGCGGCCGTCGAGGAAGGCGGCGACGGCCACCTCGTTGGCCGCATTAAAAATGGCGGACGCTCCGCCGCCCGCCTCCATGGTTTCGCGGGCGAGGCGCAGGCAGGGGTAGCGCGTTTCATCCAGGGGGCGGAACTCGAGTGAGAAAAGTTTTTGCAGATCGACCGGCGCATCCACGCCGGGCGCGCGCGCGGGAAACAGCAGCGCGTGTTGGATCGGAAACGTCATCGAGGGCGGGGCGAGCTGGGCGAGCATGGTGCCGTCGGTAAACTCGACGAGGCAGTGCACGATGCTTTGCGGGTGCAGCACGGCCTGGAGTTGCGCCGGCCTCAGCCCGAAGAGCCACTGCGCCTCGATGAGCTCGAGGCCCTTGTTGGCGAGCGTGGCGGAATCGACGGTGATTTTCGGCCCCATCGACCAGTTGGGATGCTTGAGCGCGTCGGCGACCGTGACGTGCGCGAGCGCGCTGGCGGGCAGGTCGCGAAAGGCGCCGCCGCTCGCGGTGAGCGTGACGCGGGCTGCGTGGGCCACATCGTGTCCGGCCAGACACTGGAAAACGGCGTTGTGCTCGCTGTCCACGGGCAGCAGGCGCGAGCCGCTGGCCCGGGCCGCGGCCATGACGAACTTGCCGGCGAGGACGAGGATTTCCTTGCTGGCGAGGGCGAGGTCTTTTTTCGCGGCGAGCGCGGCGAGCGCGGGCTGCAGGCCGGCGGTGCCGACGACGGCGACGAGCACGAGGTCCGCCTCGGGCAGTTGGGCGAGCTCCACGAGGCTGCCTGCGCCGCCGCGGAGCTGCGTGCCGGCGGGGAACAGGTTTTGCTCGCGGGCCCGGGTGTAGGCGGCGTCATCGAAGAGCGCGACGTGGCGCACGTTGAAATCGCGGGCGATGCGCGCGAGCGGCTCGGCGTTGCGGGCGGCGGCGATGGCGACAAGTTCGAGCTTGTCGCGGTGCGCGGCGATTACCCGCAGGGCGTTTTGGCCGATGGAGCCGGTGGCACCGAGCAGGACGACGCGTTTTTTGGAGGAAGCTTTTGTCACGGGAACCGGCACGCTACTGGCCGTCGGGGGTGAGACAAAAGTAAAAAAGAAAATAACCGATGGGCGCGGCGAGGATCAGGCTGTCGCTGAGGTCGAAGGCCCCGCCGATGCCGGGGATGAGCTGGCCGGTGTCCTTGACCTCGGCGCGGCGCTTGATGATGGACTCGACGAGGTCGGAAGTGATGGCGGCGGCGGCGATGGGCATGGCCATGAGCGCGGCCCGCAGCGGTGTGAAGTCGTCGGGAAAATACGGGCCGCCTAATCGCCCGGAATGACCGAGCCGGGCGAGCAGCGCACCGATACCGGCGGAGACAATAAGGCCGCCGAAGGCCCCTTCCCATGTTTTTTTCGGACTGATGTTGGGGGCCATCTTGTGGCGGCCGAAAGCGAGCCCGGTCAGGAGCGCGCCGACGTCGCAGAACTTGGCCACGGCCACGAGCCAGAGGCCAAGGGCGAGGCCGACGTACTTGTCATCGTAAAGGACAATGATCCGCACGAGAAACTGCAGCATGAATGGAACGTAAAGCACGCCGAAGAGCGTGGCGGCGAGCGTCTCCATGCGATTGTGTGGCTCGCGTTCGCCGAGGATGCGCAGGGCAAAAAGCACCACGGCCACCGCGAGTACGTCGGTGGTCTGGATGGAGCGATGGGTTGAATCCTCCAAGTAATAAGGCGCGAGCACGATGAGGGCGCCCACCGTGAGGCCGAGGCGGTCAAATGGATCGAGGCCGGTGCGTTTAAGCATCCGATAGAACTCAGACTGCGTGGCACAGGCGAGCAGGGCGATCAACCAGACGCCGCCCGGCGGGCCTAAATAATGGAGGGTGGCGATGGCCACGACCCAGAGAAGGACGGTGCTAAGGATGCGTTGAAGCACTGAATTGTGGGACGGCTGCTATTTGGCCGCGGGCGGGGTTTTGACCTGTTCGCTCGTGAGCCCGAAGCGCCGCTCGCGCTGCGCGAAGGAGGCGAGGGCCTCGATGAGATGGGCCTTGGTGAAATCGGGCCAGAGCACGGGCGTAAAGATAAACTCGGCGTAGGCACTCTGCAGGAGCAGGAAATTGCTCACGCGCATTTCACCCGAGGTGCGGATGACGAGGTCGGGGTCGGGCAGGTCTGCCGTGTAGAGGTAGCGGCTGAAAGTGGTCCAGGAGGAGTCGTTCAGCTTTTCATGGCCGGCGGCGACGGCCGCGGCGTAGGCCCGGGCGGCGTCCACCATCTCCGTGCGCGAGCCATAGTTGAGGGCGAGGACGAGCGTGTAGTCGGTGAAGTGGGCGGTGGCGTCGAGCGCGCGCTGGAGCTGGGTCTGGACTGGCCCGGGCAGCTCGTGCGTGCGCCCGATGGTGCGCAGGCGCACCTGGTCTTTGACCAGATGCTTGATTTCGCGTTTCAAAAAAAACTCGAGCAAATGCATCAGTGCGCCGACTTCCGCCGCGGGGCGGTGCCAGTTTTCGGCGGAAAATGCGTAGAGGGTGATGCAGCGGACGCCGAGCTCGCGGGCGGCAGCCATGATTTCGCGGGCGGTTTCGACGCCTCGGCGGTGGCCTTCGATGCGTGGCAGCCGGCGCTGGAGCGCCCAGCGGCCGTTGCCGTCCATGATGATGGCAATATGGGAGGGAATCTTTGGTGAAGGGTCCACTTTGGCTGAAATTAGCCCGTCTTTGGGGTCGTTGTCGTCGCGGGCTTCGGCGCGACCAGGAGAAGATGACATGGTAAGTTCGCGCGGATTTAGGGGTCTAGCGCGGGGTTTGACAAGGGCGAAGGGCGGGCAAACGTTAAACCCATGGTCCAACCCCTCGCATCGGCGGAAATTCAGGCGTCGCTCGCGGCCCTGCCGGGCTGGGCGTTCGAGCGTGACGCACTGGCGAAAGATTTTCAGTTCAAAACCTTTCGCGAGGCCATGGGCTTCATGGTGCGCGCCGCCTTCGAGGCCGAGGCAATGAACCATCACCCCGACTGGACCAACGTTTATAATCGCGTGGCCGTGCGGCTCAACACGCACGATGCCGGTGGCAAAGTCACGGCCAAGGACGTCGAGCTGGCCGGGCGGATCGAAAAAGTTTTTGGCGGGAAGTAACCGGATCCCTTGGCTTCGCCCATGAAAGTCGCCTTCATCAGCGGGACGAGCATCGCCGGGTCGGACTTGTTTGCGGCGTGGGGGGCGCGCCGGGTCGAAACCCGCTACGGCGCGGTGACCTGCCGGATGCACGGTGATTTCGTGCTCATCAACCGCCACGGCCCGGCCGCGCCGCTGCCGCCGCACCGCATCAACCACCGCGCGAACATCCGCGCGCTGGCTGACCTTGGCTTTGCCGATGTCGTTGCGCTCAACTCCGTGGGCTCGCTCAAGCCCGGGCTGCCGCCGGGCACGCTCGTTTCGTGCAGCGATTACGTCTGCCTGCAGGAAGGACCGCAGACGTTTTTCGATGAAGAGCTGAAAGGTGGTGCGCCCGGCATCGAGGGCAATTTGATCCCATTGCTGGTGACGAGGCTCGCGCCGGAATTTGCGGTGCAAACGGGGAAAACCTACGTGCAGACGCGCGGGCCGCGCTTCGAGACCAAGGCGGAAATCCAAGTCATCAAAGGCTGGGGCGACGTCGTCGGCATGACCGCGGCGCATGAGGCCGACCTGTGCCGCGAGGCCGGCCTGCGCTACAATCTGCTCGCGATGGTCGACAACTATGCGAACGGCGTCGGGGGCACGGCCGTCGATTTCGAAAAATTCCGCGAGCTCGTGCAGGCGAATCAGGAAAAAGTGAACCGGCTGTTTGCGCGGCTGCTGGAGATTTTCGCGTGAAGAATTTGAATAATTCAGAAACAAGGAAACCGTGAATATATTCAGAATGGCCTCCCGGGGTGGATCGGCTTGTCCCCAAGACGCTCTCAGCGCGTTGGGGTCAACGCGCTCCACCTGAACTTAAAGTTTTCTTTATGAACAAAACCATTGGCGTCATTGGGCTGGGCATCATCGGCGGGGCCTGGGCGCGGAATTACGCGGCCGATGGGGTGTTGGCGGGCTGCTGGAACCGCACGCCGCAGCCGCAGATGCCGGCGTGGAAAAACACACCCGAGGAAGTGGTCAAGGCGGCGGACGTGGTGCAGATCGTCGTGGCCGACCCGCCGGCGGTCGCGGGCATCCTGGAGAAAATCCTGCCGTGGCTCGGGCCGGGCAAGATTGTCGTGCAATCGAGCACCATCGACCCGGCCAGCAGCGAAAAATTTTCCGCGCAGGTGACGGCGCGCGGCGCGCGCTACCTTGAGGCGCCGTTTACCGGCAGCAAGCCCGCGGCGGAGAACCGGCAGACGGTATTTTTCCTCGGGGGCTTCGCCGGGCTGGTCGCGGAGGTGGAGCCGTTGCTGTCCCGGATCTCGGCCCATCGCTTTCACCTCGGCACCGGCGCGCAGGCGGCATCGGTCAAGCTGGCGCTGAACCTCAATATCCTGGCGCAAATGGAAGGGCTGGCCGAGGCGCTGACCATCGCGCGGCGCGCGGGCGTCGGCGACGAGATGTTTTTCCGCGTGCTGGAGAAAAATATCGCCTACTCGGGCCTGGTCAAACTAAAGGAGCCGAAGCTGCGCACCAACGATTTCTCGCCGCAATTCTCGGTGAAGCACATGCACAAGGACATGCGGCTGGCCACGGCCATGGTCGGAGCAAATGCGATGCCGTTGCTCGAGGCGCTCCGCGAACGGCTGCGGCAGGTGGAGGAACGCGGCGGGGCTGACGAGGATTTTTCCGCACTGATCAAGCTGCTGTGATTCATTTTTCCCGCGGATGTCGCGGATGGGCGCGGATAAATAAGGCTGGCATGATTTCCGAGGTAGGGCGAACCGTCCCCGGTGAGTCGTATTCTCCTCGGCTCGTCAAGGATGCCTCGCCCTGCCTGCAACACCGCGCGAACGGTGAGTCTGTGCAAGCCGCGCAGCGGCCTGCATGAGATTCTCAAAA
>DASYOA010000065.1:0-9082 GCA_036008265.1 Opitutaceae bacterium | reverse complement strand
CGT
The DNA here is from genome assembly GCA_036008265.1 of Opitutaceae bacterium. Taxonomy (GTDB): domain Bacteria; phylum Verrucomicrobiota; class Verrucomicrobiia; order Opitutales; family Opitutaceae; genus DASRHD01. The sequence goes on along the minus strand of DASYOA010000065.1, from coordinate 9,079 downwards.
CCACCTGCAGCGTGAGCAGGTCGTCGCGGCGCACGCGCACGCACCACGAAGAGTTGAAATGGCAGATCGTGCCGTTATGCAGCGCGAACGTCGCGTAGGCTGAGTCGTCCGCCGTGCATGCGTAGGGCTTGCCCTCTTCGTCCCAGCGCTGCGGGACGTGCGTCGCGCCGAGGCAGGAAAGCGACTTCACCTCGCCGAAAAGATTCTGGATGACATACTGCCAGTGGCAAAGCATGTCCGTGATGATGCCGCCATCGTCCTCCTTGCGGTAATTCCACGACGGGCGCTGGAGTTTGTCGTGCTCGCCGGTGAACACCCAGTAGCCGAACTCGCCGCGCACGGACAAAATTTTCCCGAAAAATCCGGTGTCGACGAGATGCTTCAATTTCAACAAGCCCGGCAGCCAGAGCTTGTCCTGCACGACGCCGTGCTTGAGGCCGGCGGCGGCGGCCTCGCGATAAAGCGCGAACGCCTCGTCCGAGGTCGTGGCGGTGGGCTTCTCGCAATAAATGTGTTTCTTCGCCGCGATCGCCTTGCGCACGCCGATGGGCCGCTGGCCGGTGAGGGCCGCGTCAAAATAAACCTGGTTCGCCGGGTCGGCCAGCGCGGCGTCGAGGTTCGTCGTGAACCGTTTCACGCGCGCGCTGGCGGCCAGCGCGGCAAGCTTGGCCTCATTGCGGCCGACGAGAATCGGGTCGGGCAAAATGACCTCGTCGTCCGACAGCTTGACGCCGCCCTGGTCGATGATGGCCTTGACCGAGCGCAGCAAATGCTGGTTCGTGCCCATGCGCCCGGTGACGCCGTTCATGATGATGCCGACTTTGTGCGTGGTCATGGGTAAAAAAGATTTTGAGGCTGGGGCATTTTCGGTTTAGACAGACCCATCACGGACGAAATTGTCACTCCAGCCGTGCGATTAATCGGTTCTCACCAGACAGTCATTTTTGTTGAGCGTGAGAAAGACCCATTACGAACAGGTCGCCATGCAAGCCCTTGCGCACGAATTGAATGGTTACGGCAAGATCATACGGTGGCGGGGTGAAAGGAGATTCCAGCATCAATCCCTTTCCCGCATTCAGATCACGCTCAATTTCTGCAGAAGTTCTTTCAAAGTGATTATCTTCCAAATTAATCGTATAGTCGATCGAAGTATCAAACAAGAATACGTACCCCGCCCCTTCTATTCTTGGCAAAATCACCTGATTCTTGGCTAGAGTAACGTTTCCAGCCATGATCGAAGGTATATCCAGCCCAAGCTTATCGGCATCCGTTTTAACCTGAGTCATCCCTTTGGGGAAAATACTCCGCATAGAACCGGCCGCCGATTGATCCCCGGTGGTGATGTTGCCATCAACAAGACCCATAACCTCAAACCCCGCCGGGTATTGCTGGCGAAGAGTGACATCGTTCTGCAGCTGGTATTCTGCCATTTCAATCTCCAGCTCATAGTTTTTTTCATCGGAAAGAGCTTTATCCCGCTGCCGGTTGGCGTCATCGCGTTGCCGGTTGGCCTCGTCTCGTTCCCGGTTGGCGTCGTCGATGTCTCTTCCGCCCTGGCTGACATGCTCGTCTGCCTGTCGCGTTAATTCGTCTATCGTTTTCTGGTCATTTTCGCCCCGCCAATGATCCCCTTCGTAAAAGCAAAATGCCCCCATGACGACCACCGCAACCCCGGCGATTTTCATGGCCTTCCCGAGCTTGGCAAATTGATTCCCCAGACTTTTTCCCAAAGGCGATCTCACCACCGCGTCTACGGCCGATTTCAATTTTCCGGATGGCGCCTTGTCTTTCGTTGAATCAGCCATGCGGCAGCAGCATCCGGAATTGAAATCAGCTCGTCCAGCCAAATGCTAATCATCCAACCTGCGGATTGCCTTCATTCAGCCGTCCACTTGAAGATGGTCGTCGAGTAGGGCGGGAGCGTGAGGTTAAGCGACTGCGCGAAGCCGTCGGCCGGCACGTCATCGGTGGCCTTGCCCCCGCCGTTGCCCAGGCCGCTGCCGCCGTAGTACTGGCTGTTGGTGTTGACCACTTCCTTCCAGAAGCCGCGGCGCGGCACGCCGACGCGGTAGTCGCTGCGGACCACGGGCGTGAAGTGGCCGACCGTGGCGAAAAGCACCTGCTCAAACGGATCGCTGCGCAGATAGCTGAGCACGCTGGCGTCGCCATCGGTGCAGTTGATCCAGCGAAAACCGTGCGAATTGAAATCGTTCAGGCTGAGCACGGGTTCGCGGCGGTAAAGCGCGTTGAGGTCGCGCACGAGGAGGCGGATGCCTTCGTGGTCGAGGTACTGGCAGAGATGCCAGTCGAGGCTGGTGTTGTAATTCCACTCATGCGACTGGCCGAACTCGTTGCCCATGAAAACGAGCTTCTTGCCCGGGTAGGACCACATGTAACCATAGAGAGAGCGGAGGTTGGCGGCCTTTTCCGGGATGTGCCACGCGCTCATCTTGTACAGCATCGAGCCTTTGCCGTGCGTGACCTCGTCGTGGGAAAACACGCTGATGAAATTCTCCGCATACTGGTAGAGCATGCCGAAGGTGAGGTCGTTGTGGTGCCACTTGCGGTGGACGGGCTCCTTCGAGAAATAGCGCAGCGTGTCGTTCATCCAGCCCATGTTCCACTTGTAGTCGAAACCGAGGCCGCCGTCCTTCGTCGGCTTGGTCACGCCGCCGAACGACGTGCTCTCTTCCGCGATCATGAACACGCCCGGATGATAGTGGTGCGCGAGGTCGTTGGCCTGCCGCAGGAAGTCGATCGCATCGAGATTCTCGCGCCCGCCGTATTTGTTGGGGATCCACTCGCCTTCCTTGCGCGAGTAGTCGAGGTAGAGCATCGAGGCCACGGCATCCACGCGCAGGCCGTCGATGTGGTAGCGGTCAAACCACGACAGCGCGCTCGCGATGAGGAAGCCGCGCACTTCATTGCGGCCGTAATTGAAAATGAGCGTGCCCCAGTCCATGTGCGCGCCCTGCCGCGGATCGGCGTGGTCGTAGAGGTGCGTGCCGTCGAACTCCGCCAGCGCGAAGGTGTCGCGGGGAAAATGCGCCGGCACCCAGTCGAGGATGATGCCGATGCCGCGCTGGTGCAGGTGATCGACGAAGAACGCGAAATCCGCCGGCGAACCATAGCGGTGGGTTGGCGCAAAAAACCCGGTCACCTGGTAACCCCACGAGCCGTCGAACGGATGTTCCGAGACGGGCATGAGTTCGATGTGCGTGAAACCCATTTCGACCACGTAATCCGCGAGGAGCGGCGCCATCTCGCGATAAGTCAGCGGCCGGTTCGCGTCCTCGACCACCCGGCGCCAGGAACCGAAATGCACCTCGTAAACTGACATCGGCCGGTCGAGTTGGCCGGCCTGCGCGCGGCGCTGCTCGAGCCACGCGGCGTCGTGCCATTCAAATTTTGTGGTGTCGCAGACGATGGAAGCGTTGTTCGGCGGCGCCTCGAAATAGGTGCCGTAGGGATCGGTCTTGATGCGCAGATGACCCTGCCGGTCGAAAATCTCAAACTTGTAGATCTCGCCCTCGCCCAGCCCCGGCAAAAACAGCTCCCACACGCCGGATGCGCCGATCCGCCGCATCGGATGAAAGCGACCGTCCCAGTGGTTGAAATTACCGACGACAGATACGCGCGCGCCGTTGGGCGCCCACACGGCAAAAGCCACGCCCTTCACTTCATCGATCACGCGCAGGTGCGCACCGAGCTTGTCGTGGGCGCGGTGCTCGTTGCCCTGGTTGAAAAGATAAATATCCTGTTCGCTCAGCGTCGGCAGAAACGAATACGGATCATAAAACTGCCGCATCTCGCCGTTGGCGAGCGCGGCGCGCAACTGGTAGCGGAAGCAGGTTTTTTTTCGCGGGATGAACACCTCAAAAAACCCGTCGTCGTGCAGCCGCTTCATCGGCCAGGTCTCGCCGGTGGACGCATCGATCACGTAGCCGCCGTCCGCCTCGCGCAGAAACGCGCGCACCACCACGCCCTGGCTGCGGCCATGCGTAAGCGGATGCATGCCGAGCAGGTCATGCGGCGTGGCATGTTTGGCTTCGATAAACGAAGTGAGCTCGGGCTTGGAAATGATCACGGAGTTCTAATGAATTGGGCTAAAGACACCATGCCGTCGAGCAGACAGTTGGAAAAACCTTCTGCCTTCTGGGCTTATTTGGCGTTTGGATTTTGCTGATTTTTTTGGTGTTTGGCGCTTTGGTGTTTGGGATTCCTCCCATGCGTTAGCCCGTATTTTTCAGCCCGCCCGAAATACCGTTGATGGTCAGCTCGATCACCCCCTGCAGCGCGGTCTTTTCGTCCGCCTCAAGATTCTTTGCCGTGCGCAGGCGGCGCATCATCTCCACCTGGATGTAATTCAGCGGGTCGATGTAGGGATTGCGCAGCTGCACCGAGCGCAGCAGCACCGGCTCATTGCCGAGCATCTGCTTCTGCCCCGTCACGGCGAGGATGGCCTCCTCGGTGCGGGCAAACTCCTTCTCCAGCAGGTTGAAAATCCGCCGGCGGATTTTTTCGTCCTCGACGAGCGAGCTGTAAAGCTCGGCGATCTTCATGTCGGCCTTGCGCATGGTGAGTTGCGCGTTGTCGATCGTCGTCTGGAAAAACGGCCAGCCCGCGTGCATCGCACGCAGCAGCTTCTTGCCTTTCGCGCCGCGCTTCAGCACCGCCTCGAGCGCCGAGCCCAGCCCGAACCATCCGGGAAAAACGAACCGGCTCTGCATCCACGAAAACACCCACGGAATGGCCCGCAGGTCGTCCACGCTCTGCGTGGCGCGGCGGTAGCTCGGGCGCGAGCCGAGCTTGAGCTGGCTGATTTCCTCGATCGGCGTGGCCTGTTTCCAAAAAACCAAAAAGTCCGGGTCGTCGTGCACGAGCGCGCGATACGCCGCGTAGCCCGCGGCGGACATCGTCTCCATCGCCTCGAGCCATTCGGCGGGCACATTGTTCTCCGTCTGCGCGGCGTGGGTGCCGAGCAGCACGCCGTAGGCCATCTGCTCAAGGATGCGGTGCGCGAGGTCGGGATCGTGGTAGCGGGTCGAGAGCACCTCGCCCTGTTCGGTCACACGGATGCCGCCATCGCGCAGGCCGATGGGTTGCGCGAGGATGGCCTTGGCCGCCGGCCCGCCGCCGCGCGCGATGCTGCCGCCCCGGCCGTGGAACAGCGTCACGCGCACGCCGCACTCGCCGCACACGCGTGTGATGGTCTCCTGCGCCTGGTAGAGCGCCCAGTTGGCCGTGAGATAGCCGCAATCCTTGTTGCTGTCGGAGTAACCGAGCATCACGTGCTGGTGGCGGCGGTCGCGCTCGAGCAGCGGCGCATAACAGGGCTGCGCGAAAAGCGCCGCGAGGATTTGCGGCGCGCGCTCGAGATCGGCCAGGGTTTCAAAAAGCGGCGCGATGGGCAGCGTCGAGCCCGCCAGCTGCTGCAACAGCGCGACCTCGAGCACATCGGACACGCCATCGGTCATGCTGATGACATAGATGCCCAGCGCCTGCGGCCCGAATTTCGCCGCGGCGCGCGCCGCCAGCCGCAACGGGTCGATGACATCGCGCGTGGCCACGCTCAATTTTTCCCAAACGTCCCCGGGCAGCGGCTCCACGCACGCCAGGGCCAGGCCGAGCACGGAGATCTTATCCGCTTCGCTCAATTTTGCGTAGTCTTCCGTCCCGTCAATGGCGGCGAAAATCTCCGCGATCGCCGATTCGTGCCGGGCGGAATGCTGGCGCAGGTCGAGCCGCGCCGTGTGCAGGCCGAAAATCTCAAGTTGGCTCTGCGCATCGCTCAGCTCGCCGCCGGTGAGCAAGGCGCCACGGCCCGCGAGCAGGCTGTCGCGGATGACGTCGAGTGTTTCCTCCACGGTCTCGCGCGGCAGGCAAAGCTCATCAGCGGTGTCGAGCACGGTGGCGTTGCGCATTTCTTCCACGGCCAGCGTGAGCCGGTCGCGCAGGCCGCCCAGCAGCTGGCGGTAAGGCTCGTTGGGATACCGGCTGGTCAGCGCTTCGACGTGCGGGCTGAGATGGCGGTTTTCCTTCAGGAGTTTTTTCATCCGCGCCGAGATGGCGTCGCGCCGGATCGAAACGGAGAGCAGGCGGGCAAGTTCCCGCGCCTCCAGGCTGAGCTTGTCCAGCGCCAGGCGGCGGTGCAGCATCAGCGTCTCGGCCGTGACCCGCGCGGTGACATTCGGGTTGCCATCGCGATCACCGCCGATCCATGAGCCAAAGGTCAGCCAGCGGGTCGGCGGACGCACCCCCGGATAGTGCTGTTCCAGGGCTCGCACAAAATCGTCCTGCAGGCGCGGCAGCGTGTGCCAGAGCGTGTTGTCAAAATACCACAGGCCGGTGCGCACTTCATCGGTGACTTCCGGGCGCGCCAGCCGGCTGCGATCGGTGAGCCACAGCGAGGTAATTTCACGCTCGATGCAGGCGGGGTCGAAATCGCCCAGTTCGTTGCGCAGCGGATCCTGTCTCTGGCGCAGGAGCTGCCCGAGGCGCCCGAGCTTGGTTAACAGGGTGCGGCGCTTCGATTCGGTCGGGTGCGCGGTGAACACGAGCTCGATGCTCACCCGGTCCACGAGGGCCTGCATCGCCTCCGCGGAAACGCCGCGGCTTTTCAGTTCGAGCACGGCGGCTTCGATGGATTCGCGAATTGGCCGCGAGGCCGCGGGATGGCCGGGCACCAGCCGGGCGGCACGGCGCGCGCGCAACAGATGGATGCGGAAGTTTTCCTCGGCCAGGTTGACCAGCTCGAAATAGAGCGTGAAAGCCATCGCCTGGTTGAAAGCCTGCGCCGGATCGAGCGCGGCCACCGTCGCAGCGAGATCATCCGCGGCTTGCGCGTCGCCCGCCCGGCTGGCTTTGGCGCGCAGGCGCAGGCGTTCGACCGTGTTGAAGGTTTCCTGCCCTTCGAGGCGGGTGATGACGCGGCCCAGCCCGCTGCCCAGCATGCGGATTTCCGCGCTGAGCTGGGTCATTTCGCGGAGCGCGCTGGAAGATCGGCGGGGAGGTCGGGGCATCGGCAATATAGGCGTAGGGGCTGGGACAATGCCCGCATTACGCCCGGCATAAAAGAGAAAAGTGCATCCACGCATAGACAAGCTTGCTTGCGCGCCCCTCACTCCCTTAGCTCCCGGGCCGCATGCGTCGTTGTTTGTCCGTTTTGCTACTCTTTACCAGTACCCTGCGCGCCGCACCCATCGTGCCGGAGCTTTCGGGCCAGTCGTCCACCTACGACCTCACGACGCAGGAAAACGTCATCACGGGCCACGCCCAGCTGGTTTACGGCGACGCCGTGCTGACGGCGAACGAGATCCGCATCAATCGAAACACCTTCATGGCCGCCGCCACCGGTCAAGTGGCGCTCACGCGCGGCCCGCAGCGGCTGCTGGCTGATCGCCTGACCTTCCGGCTCACGGATGGGTTTTTCCAACTCGAGCACGTACGGCTGGGCGAATTTCCCGTTTATATCTCCGCCGACTCGGTCGCAGGGACCAAAGCCAAGATGACGTTCAAGAACGCCGTCTTCACGCTGCACGAGCCGGATCCCTACACGCCGACGGCTCATGCCGACACCCTGGTCTATGAACCCGGCAAATTCCTCATCGCCGACGGCGCCACCATCGGAATCGGCCCCGTGCGGCCGCTCATCCTGCCGCATTTGAACCAGCGCACCGACAAACAATCTTTTCTTTCCTACTTTTCCGCCGACGCCGGCTACCGCAGCAGTCTCGGCCCTTATGCCGGTTTGAGCCTGGATGCCCCGGTCCTGCCCGACGTGAACCTCGGGGGCCATCTCGAATATTACGCCGCGCGCGGCCTGCTGTTCGGCCCCTCGGGCGACTACGCTTACGACGGCGGCGACCAGCAGCTGAACGGGTTTTTCCGCGGGGGATATATCAACGACCGCGGCGACAACACAAAAAGGGGCGTCGACATCCTCGGCCAGCCGGTGCCGCACAACCGCGGCTACTTCGAATGGCAGCACCAGCAAAACATCGACGACAAAATCACGCTGATGGGCGATGTTAACTATTGGAAGGATTCGGAAATCATCCGCGAATTCTACCCGGCTGAATTTAACGCGGTGCAGACACCCGATAATTTCCTCGAGGCCGACTATGCCGGCCAGAACTACATCCTCTCCGCTTTCACGCGGTTTCGCCCGAACAATTTTGAGCAGGTCCAGGAACGTTTGCCGGAGATCCGCTTCGACCTGCTGCCGATCACCGTCGGCGCGGGGTTTGATGAACGTTTTTCGGCCAGCGCAGACGTCCTGCGCGATAAACCGCTTTCCACCGGCCCGATCCTGAACAGCAACCGCTTCGATACGTTCTACGGGCTTGAACGGCCCATCGCGCCGACGAATTGGTTCACCTTCACGCCCGTCACCGGCGGCCGCCTCACCTACTACAACAACGCCACCGGCGCGAAGGACAACTACCTGCGCACGCTCGGCGAAGTCGGCTTCGACATGGAACTTCGCTCCAGCGGCACGTGGGATTATAAAAACGATCAATGGCACATCGATGGGCTCCGCCATTTGTTCACGCCGAAAATTTCCTACCGCTACATTCCCGAGGCCGAGAAGGGCCAAGCTTACATCCCGCCCATCGATAACATGACCTTTTCGCCCTACCTGCAGCCGCTCGACCTTGGCGATATGCGCAACATCGATCAGTTGCACCGCACCGACACCATGCGCCTTGAGCTCGACAATGTCCTTCAGACCCGCGATCCACACTACGGTTCGCGCAACCTGCTCAGTCTCAACGTCGCGGAAGACTTTCGCTTCAGCCGCGACCCCGGGGACAAGTCCCTCTCCCAAACCGAGGCTGAGGTCAGCGCCACACCTGTTAACTGGTTGGAGTTCAACGCGCTGGAAATCGTCGTACCCCAACAGCGCGAGCAACGCGAGCTCGACACCGGGTTTACGATTAAGGACGGCGAACAGCGCTCATTTTCCTTTTCCAACAGCTTTCTGCATGGCCAGATCGAACAATATAACTTCCAATATCAGGAACGTATCAACGAAGTTTATACCGTCACCGAAACCTTCACCTACGATGCGCGCCTC